>JABIPG010000030.1 GCA_018698795.1 Rhodospirillaceae bacterium | reverse complement strand
GCCGTCGCGCACCGAGCCATCGGCGGCACGCGCAATCAGATGCAGCGCCGTGGCGCTCAGGGTCGCGCCTTCGTTTTCGGCGATGGAACTGAAATGATTCTCTAGTGTTTGTATCTCGACGCGGCGCAGGTCGAACCGCTGACAGCGGCTCAAGACGGTCACCGGGACTTTGCGGATTTCTGTTGTGGCAAAAATGAACTTCACATGCTCGGGCGGCTCCTCCAGCGTTTTCAGCAACGCATTGAAGGCGTTTTTCGACAGCATGTGCACTTCATCGATGATGTAAACCTTGTAGCGTGCCGATGTCGGGCGGTAGCGCACGCCGTCGATCAATTCTCGGATGTCATCAACGCCGGTGCGGCTGGCGGCATCCATCTCAAGCACATCGACGTGGCGGTCCTCGGCGATGGCTTTGCAGTGTTCGCATTCGCCGCAGGGCTCGGTGGTCGGCTCACCGGTGCCGTCAGGCCCGATGCAATTGAGCGCGCGGGCGATGATCCGGGCCGTGGTGGTTTTGCCGACACCGCGCACGCCGGTCAAAATAAAGGCGTGCGCCAAACGCCCGGTCTTGAAGGCGTTGGTCAGGGTGCGCACCAGCACATCTTGGCCGATCAAACCGGAGAATGCGGTGGGTCGGTATTTGCGAGCTAGAACTTGGTACGGAAGAGACTCCGAGTCCGGTTCCGGAACATCTAAGTCGGCGGGCTCGGTATCGCTCATGCGGCGGTTTTCTTTTTAAAGAACTCCCTGATCGAGGTGGAAGGCTGGACATTGACCCGAACAGAAACTCGTTACGGCTGCTTCCTTTCGGACCTGACCGGGTTGGCGAGAAGTCCGTCCAACGCCAACCTTCCGCGCGCACTATATCGGGCCGGGCCGGAGACTCCAACAAAGAAGGTGCTTGGATGGGTAAGATTCTGGGGAGGGAAGATTATTGATAGCGGACGCCGAAACGTTCCTCGACGATGATCAAGCCGCTGGCACCTTGCGAAAACAAACCGACGACCGGCACCACGGTATCTTCAAATTCGTAGCGTCCGTCGCGCGCCGCCACGAGGCGCAGTTCCGCCGATTTTCCGGCCGGGATATTGATCTTGGCGACGCAGGTTTCATCTTGGCGCTTGCCGTCGATGGTGATTCGAACCAGAGCCATTTTGGCGAAAAAATCATCGGCGGCGAATGTCCGGGTGCTATCATCGCGGTTGCGGATATGAAATATGTAGGGCCAGCCCTGTTTCAGTTGCACGATCATCGGCTCGAATTCACCGTCGCGCACCCGCATGTTGACCTCGGGCACCCGGGTCCAATTGACCTGCCGCACGTCGGCTTCGTCCACTGTGGCGCAGGTGCGCGCACCGGCCCAGCGGTCCCAGACATTGAAATCGGGTAGCGCGCCCAGCCCCGGCAATGACGGCAACGCCGGGATCATCTCGGTCAACGTCGGCAGCGATTCGCATCCGCCTAACGCGAGTACAGCGATCAGGCTGGTCTTTTGAAAAAATTTGAGCGGTGATCGCGACATCAGAATTCCGTTTCCAGTGGCAGCTTTGCCCTGCGAATCGCTTAATTTACCACGAATCTCCCAGACGCAATATGCGCTTGGTTGCCGCGCCGTTCGCACTGTGCCAATTTGCGGTTATGTCTGATCCAGATCTTTCCTCATTGATATACACCCGCGTGCGTCTTGATCGCGCCGGCATCAGCCGCAAGGACGAAGCCTGGCTCGCCTTCAAGAAGCGTGATGGCCTGGCGCGCATTGTCGCCGTGTGGCGCAACCGCAGCCTGATCATCGACAGCACAGATGGTCCGCGCGCGCTGTTGCCCAGGCGTGAAGACGCGCCGAAGTTGGCCAAGGCCGCCGATGAGATGGTGTTTTTGGGCCTCGATGACGACAACATCCCGCTGTTCTCGGTCGATGTCAGCCACTTGGACGAACACGACGCGGTGGCGCTGGCCGGCGAAGGCGGCTCGTTTGTCGATCTGCGCCAACTGGGTTGGATGATCCCACGCGATGACGCCGGACTACTGGCCTATGCACGCGGCATGGCCTATTGGCATAAGACACATCGCTATTGCGGCACCTGCGGCTCGCCCACCGAAAGCCGCGAAGGCGGCCACATGCGCGAATGCGCTAATCCTAAGTGCGGACGCCCGAGTTTCCCGCGCACCGACCCGGCCGTGATCATGCTGGTAGAGCACCCGGGCGATGCCAACACGCCGCCACGCTGCCTGCTCGGCCGCAGCGGGCGATGGGAGTTCCCGCTCTATTCGACACTGGCTGGCTTTGTCGAACCCGGTGAAAGTCTCGAAGAAGCCGTCGCCCGGGAAGTGTTGGAGGAAGCCAATATTGAAGTCCCGGTCGAGAGTGTGCGCTACATGGCGTCCCAGCCCTGGCCGTTTCCGTCATCGCTGATGCTCGGCTTCCGGGCCACGGCGACAACCTCCGACATCGAAATTGACCCGCACGAGCTTGCCGACGCGCGCTGGTTCACGCCCGAAGAGGTCGGCGCATTTGCCGAATGGGACCAGGCCGCCAGCGACGAGCCACGCTTGCCACGCCGCGATTCCATTGCACGTTGGCTGTTACAGAGCTGGCTCGCCGACGTCACCTGATATCATCGGCTGGAAGTCTCCGCTCCGGGGCTGTATAGTTGCAACATTGTGAATATGACTGCAACGGCAGACCGGGAACCGAGACATGACGACAGCAACGCCAAACCCTCACACATTTCTTACCTCGCCCTGGTGGTCCATGGGCCAGACCATGGGCGACTTCGTCCGCATCAACGAAACTGCCACGCGGGCCCGCGCCGGCATCCTCAACGCGCTATCGGCGACGACGATTTTTCTATTGATCGCCTATCCGGAATTAGACCCGGTGATCTATGTGGGGCCCTATGTGATTTTTGATATGCTGGTAGCGGCAATCTTCGGCCTCACACCGCTGAGCCCGGCCGGCGTTGTCGGCACCATCATCTCATTCAAGTTCAAACCGCAATGGAAACCGATCAAACCCAAGCGCTTTGCCTGGGCGCTGGGCGCTGGGCTCGGCGTCACCTGCCTGGCCTTCCGGCTACTTGAGATGGACGTCATGTGGATGATCGGCGTCGTCGCCATCTGCTACGTGCTGACGTGGCTTGAAGCCGTGCTTGGTTTTTGCGTCGGCTGCTGGATGTATGGCTTGCTGGTGAAGTGCGAAGTTTGCGCCATGGAATAGGCACAAACCTCGCGCCGCCTTAAGCGATCGATACCACCTCGCCACGCGCCGGATAGTTGACCTCCAACACCCGGTCGATGGCGGCCAGAATTTCGGCAAATGACGGTCGGGCGAACGGCATGGTCTGCACTGTGCCGAAATACAACGTGCCGTCAGCACGGATCAGATACAGCCCCGGCTCGATAAACATGTCCGGCTCGACCAGACCGGTCGACGTTTTACCGTTCGACGTCGAAACATAGAGCCCCCATTCGCGGGCTTTCTCGAGGCTGATGCCATAGGCCAAATCAAGGGCGTCGAGTTCCCACTCCGTCTTGGCGCGGGTGGCGCGATCCTCGTCATCGGATGACGCGACCAAAACATTCACGCCCTTGTCGGCGAACTTCTGGGCTTTACGATTGAGGTCGCCCAGATAGCGCGAGCAGATCGGACAATGCAGGCCGCGATAAAACACCACCATGGTAAAGTTCTCCGGCTTCTGATCGGCCATCGACCAAGTGCCGCCGCCGACCAGCGGCAACTCAAGGGCAGGTACGGGCTGGCGGGGAACTAAAGCGTTAATCTCGGACATCAGGGAAATACTCCACTTCGGGGTTCTTGGGGGGTCATATAGCTTAATAACTTTTGGAGAATATGGAACCAATCGGTCCAAAACACCATGCCGACGGCAATCATAATCCCGTGAACAGGTCCGGCGGGTCGGCCTCGGCAGCCGGGCAGATGTCACTGACCCCAACGCCGATCAGCCGAAAAAAACGCCCATCGGCTTCGCGCTCAACCAGATCGGAGGCCTGCTGGAAGATAACGTCGGCCTGCTGTGTCGGGTTCGGCAATTGCCGATTGCGGGTGAGAAGCTTGAAGTCATGCGTCTTCAGTTTCAGCACCACGGTCCCACCCGCGTGCCGGCCACGCACCAACCGTTCCGCCACGCGTTCACACAACGGCTTCATTGCCGCCAAAAGCTGTGCTGCCTGGTCCGTGTCCTTGGCAAACGTGGTTTCCGCCGACACGCTTTTTGCCGGGCTGCCGGTACTGACTTTGCGATCATCGCGCCCTTGTGCGAATCCGGCCAACTGGCGACCGAACTTACCGAACCGCCCAATCAGTTCGGCCTCTGCCATATGTTGCAACTGGCCGATCGTCTCAATGCCATAGTCGGTCATCTTTCGCGCCGTCACTTCACCAACGCCATTGATCTTGCGCACTGGCAGTGGGGCTAGAAAGGTTTTCGCCTCAACCTCGCCAATGACCGAATAGCCGCGCGGTTTTTCCAGATCGGAAGCCAGCTTGGCCAAAAACTTGTTATATGAGAGCCCGATGGAGACCGTAATACCGACTTCGCGCTCGATACGCCTGGCGACCTCCGCCAGGGCCATCGCCGGCGGCCCCTCGCCTCCCGCAATCAACTCACCGCGCGCGTCATCGGATAAATCCATGTACGCCTCGTCCAAGGATACCGGCTGGATGATCGGCGTGGCGTCCCGGAAAATCGCACGGATTTCGTTACTGACGGCTTTATACTTAGCCATGTTGGGTTGGATCACGACCGCGTGCGGGCACATCTCCATGGCCTTGAACATCGGCATGGCGGAACGCGGGCCGAACTTGCGCGCGATGTAACACGCCGTCGTCACCACGCCGCGCCCACCTGCATGGCCGACAATCAGCGGTTTGTCGCGCAGGCTCGGGTCATCGCGTTTTTCAACGCTGGCATAAAAGGCGTCGCAATCAATATGCGCGATATCGAGACGGTCGAGTTCCGGGTGTGCGACGATACGTGTCGACCCGCAGGCTGGGCTGACTTGGTAATCGCCACTGGAGAGGTCCAGGCAATCACGGCACAGCACAATGGATCGCGCTTCGGCCATTGTTCACCAACACCCTTTACCAACACTCCTGGTTAGCACAATAAGTTCTTTTTTTGTTCTTATTGCAGGATGGCCCGCAGAGCCTCTGGCGTCAAGCTTTGCGGCGGCGGAAATCGTGCGACGGATAGGTGCCGAGAATGTGCAGATGATCGGTGAAGAAATCGAGCTCTTCGAGCGCCAACTTCAACGCCGTCTGCTCAGGATGGCCTTCCACGTCAGCATAAAATTGCGCTGCATTGAAGTCGGCGTCCACATAGCTTTCCAGCTTGGTCATGTTGACGCCGTTGGTCGCGAACCCGCCCATGGCCTTGTACAACGATGCCGGTATATTGCGCACCGAGAAAACAAACGTGGTCACCAGACCGGCTTGGTCGGGCCCAGGATCGATCGGTTGCTTGTTCATCACCACAAAGCGCGTGGTGTTGTGCTCGGAGTCCTCAACATCGGAACGCAAGATATCAAGGCCATAGAGCTCCGCCGCCAATTCCGAGCTGATGGCACCTTGTGATTTTACGCCGGCCGCAGCGATGTCCTTGGCCGCGCCGGCCGTATCCACATGCACCACCGGCTCGACGCCCAGTTCGGCAACCAATTTACGAACTTGGCCCAAGGCATGGACATGGCTGTGAACATGCGTCAGCTCGTCGATGGTTGTGCCCGGCACGGCCAACAATTGATGGTTCACGCGCTGGAAGTGCTCGCCGACAATGTGCAGTCCTGACTGCGGCAGCAAATGGTGGATATCCGCAACCCGACCGGCAACCGAATTATCGATCGGGATCATCGCCAGGGCGGCTTCGCCGCTGCGCACCGCCTCAAAGGCATCATTAAAGGTCCGGCACGGGAGCGGCGTCATGTCGGGGTAAGCCGCGCGGCAGGCCATCATCGAATAGGCGCCAAGCATGCCCTGGAAGGAGATTGTATTAGCGGGATCGCTCATGCTTACAGTCCGTTCTTTGCCCTTAAGTTTCGGCCAAAATCCGTCGGGCGCGTTCCAAGTCGGCGGGAGTATCGACGCCGAGCGGAACCGTGTCAACGCAGGCCGCCGCGATCACCATGCCGTTCTCCAGCGCACGCAATTGCTCTAGGCGTTCACGCTGTTCCAGCACGCCCGGCGGCAACCCAACAAAACGCCGAAGTGCGGCGCGCCGATAAGCGTAAATGCCGATATGATGATACAGTGGGGCGTCGTCGTCGGACCACGGCACAGTTGCGCGGCTGAAATAAAGCGCGCGGCCGCTCGTTTGATCTGGCGCCATGGTCAATACCGCTTTGACGACATTGGGGTTGGTGCGCTCGTCGGTGTCGGTGATCCGGGTGACCAGTGTCGCAATATCGACGTCACTGTCAGCCAACGGCTCCAGCACCGCACGGGTCACCTCAGGCGCCAAGGTCGGCAGGTCACCCTGCAGATTGATAACGCCGTCATACTGACCATCGGGGTCGTAGCGCTCCACGGCTTCATGGATACGATCGGAGCCCGACGGATGGTTGGGATCAGTCAGCACGGCATCTCCGCCTGCCGCCGTAATGGCGTCGGCAATCTCCGGCTCACCGCAAGCGACAATCACCGGGCCGCAGTCAGCCTCCATGGCACGGCGCCAGACTTGCACGATCATCGGCGCACCGGCGATGTCCGCCAAAGGCTTGTCTGGCAACCGGGTCGAGGCCATGCGGGCCGGAATCACGACAATAGGGGCGTTCGGCTTACTCATGGCGCGAGATTAATCACATTATTCGAGGAATGCACGGGAGATTGCACAAGGTTCCACAGGGATCGCACGGGGATTGCATGGCCGGAAACGAAGGGCTAAATTCCCCCAACTTTCGACGAGAGGACAAGTCCATGCATTTCGAATGGTATCACAAGGTCGGTCTGGGCATTCTTGCCGCGTTCTGGTTGGCTTACGCCAGCAATTACCTGGGTGACGCATTGATTCATGCGAAAGCCATGGAAACGCCCGCTTACGCCGCCGAAAAGCCGGAAGCCGACGAGGCCAAGGCGGAAGACAAGACCGAAACCGCCGCCGCCGATGATTCATTGGCCATGCTTGCCTCGGCTGATGCCGGCAAGGGCGCCAAGCTGTTCGGCAAGTGCAAGGCCTGCCATACGACGGAGAACGGTGGCAAAAACAAGGTCGGCCCCAACCTTTGGGACGTAGTCGGTCGCGCCAAAGCGAGCGGCGCGGGCTTTGCCTATTCCGGCGCACTTAAGGAAAAAGGCGGTGAGTGGTCGTTTGCCGACCTGGACGCCTTTCTGGCCAAGCCGAAAGGATTCGTGCCGGGCACCAAGATGGCGTTCGCGGGCTTGAAGAAACCCGCTCAGCGCGCCGCCATGCTGGCGTTTCTGCGGTCTTTGAGCGATTCACCCAAAGCGCTGCCGTAAGGCCAAGCCTTGGACACCTGTCCTGACAGCCTGATCGCGTTCGCGAGTCGATTGGCCGATACCGTTCGGCCGATCTCGCAGTCGTATTTTCGCACGCCTGTCACCGCCGAGGTGAAAGACGACGAAAGCCCGGTTTCGGTCGCCGACCGCGAAGCCGAAGCGGCCATGCGCAAACTGATCGAGACCGAATACCCCGAACACGGCATTTATGGCGAAGAATATGGCGCCGTGCGCACGGACGCGGAGTTCGTCTGGGTGCTCGATCCCATTGATGGCACCAAGTCGTTTTTGGTGGGCAAGCCTCTATTCGGCACGCTCATCGGCCTTCTTCACCATGGCAAAGCGGTACTCGGCATTATCGACATGCCCGCACTTGAAGAGCGCTGGATCGGCGCCAAGGGCCATCCATCAACATTTAACGGCGATCCGATCACTATCCGATCATGCGATGCTCTTTCGAAAGCCTGGATGCTGGTCACCTCGCCCGACATGTTTTTGGGTGACAATGAAGCGGCCTTTAAGCGCTTAAAAAGTAGTGTGCAGTTTCTCCGTTGGGGCACCGATTGTATGGGTTATGGTCTGCTCGCCAATGGCTTTGCCGATGTTGTGTGTGAAGCCAACATGCAGCCTTACGACTACGTCGCCCTTGTGCCGGTGGTTGAGGGTGCAGGCGGCATCATGACCGACTGGTATGGCAACCCGCTGGGCTTGGAAAACGACGGTACAGTCCTGGCTTGCGGCGACAAACGCCTGCACGGGCCGGCAATGGCCGCCCTTAAGGGATAATTGTTTTTCTCAATCCGGTCACAAGACCGCCATAAATGCCTGGCATATCTTGATCCCACACCCTTTGGCGACCAATATCGGTGCATGATGAAAAAACTCACCCTGTTTGCCCTCACGGCTCTACTATCGCTCCCCCTGTCAGCCCTAGCCGACACACTTGATGGCGTCGAAGGCCGGCACGGTATCGCCATGCACGGCGACCTGAAATACCCAGCGGATTTTAAGCATTTCGACTACGCCAATCCGAACGCACCGAAGGGCGGCAAAGTGCGGATGCATTCCATCGGCACGTTTGATTCGTTCAATGCGTTCATTGTCAAAGGCAACGCAGCAGCGGGTATCGGCTCGATCTACAACACCCTGATGAGCGGCTCCGCCGATGAAGCTTTCAGCCAATACGGCGAACTGGCCCAGGAAGTCTACATGCCCGATGACCGCTCCTGGGTGGCGTTTAAGCTGCGCAAGGAAGCGCGCTGGCACGATGGCAAGCCGGTTACGGTCGATGATGTGATCTGGACCTTCAACACGCTCGTCAAGCACGGCCAGCCGTTTTACCGGTTTTACTACGGCAGTGTCGCAGACGTGGTGAAGATTGGTGCCGATATCGTGCGGTTTAACTTCAAGGCGGGCGAGAACCGCGAACTGCCGCTGATCATCGGGCAACTGGCGATCTTGCCGAAACACTACTGGGCGACGCGTGACTTCACCAAGACAACGCTTGAGCCGCCACTCGGTTCCGGCGCTTACAAGGTCAAAGATTTCGAAGCGGGCCGCGCCATCACCGTGGAGCGGGTCATGGATTACTGGGGCCGGGATTTACCCATCAACAAGGGCTTCTCCAACTTCGATGAAATCCGCTACGACTACTACCGCGACAACACCATCGCAATCGAAGCCTTCAAGGCCGGCGAATACGATTATCGCTCGGAAAACTCATCGAAATCGTGGGCGACCGCCTACGATATCCCCGCCGTCAAATCGGGCCAGATGAAGAAAGAAGGCATCAACCACAACCGCTCGACCGGCATGCAAGGCTTCGTCTTCAACACGCGGCGCGAGATGTTCACCGATGCACGGCTGCGTGCCGCATTGGCCTATGCCTTCGACTTCGAATGGTCCAACAAAAACCTGTTCTATGGGCAATACGCGCGTTCACGCAGCTATTTCGATAACTCCGAGCTCGCCGCCGAAGGTTTGCCCAGCGCCGACGAGTTGAAACTGCTGGAACCGTTGCGCGGCAAAATTCCGGACGAGGTCTTCACCAAAACCTACGTGCCCCCGAAAGGCGGCGGCCCCCGGCAATTGCGCAAAAACCTACGCGCGGCAGGTAAGCTTTTGGATGCGGCGGGTTGGAAGATCAAAGGCCGCGAGCGCGTGCATGAAAAAACCGGCACGCCGCTCACCTTCGAGGTGATGCTCGTCAGCCCGCTGTTTGAACGCATTGTATTGCCGTTCGCCAAGAACCTCGAAAAACTCGGCGTCAAAATCACCGTGCGCACGGTCGATTCGTCACAGTACCGCCGCCGGCTCGATACCTACGACTTCGACATGATCGTCGGCAGCTACGGGCAATCTCTATCACCCGGCAACGAACAACGCTCCTATTGGGGCTCGAAGGCCGCGACGCTGGAGGGCGGACGCAATTATATGGGGATCAGCGATCCGGCCATTGATGAACTGGTCGAGAAAGTCATCGCTGCGTCTGATCGGAAGACACTCGTCACCGCGACGCGTGCGCTTGACCGTGTGTTGCAGTGGGGACATTGGATCATCCCGCATTGGCACATCAAGTACGACCGCATCGCCTACTGGAACAAGTTCGGACGCCCCAAAGTCACACCGACCCAAGGCAGCCAGTTCACGGCCTGGTGGGTGGATGCCGCCAAGGCTAACGATTTGGCCGGCAGGCTTGCGTCAGAGAAAGACTAGGGATCGCGCACGCTCATGTACGCCTATATCCTCCGCCGGTTGTTGCTCATCGTGCCGACACTGCTCGGCATCATGATCATCAACTTTGTCGTCGTACAGTTCGTGCCCGGCGGACCGGTGGAGCAGATGATCGCACAACTGACCGGTGACGCAGTATCGGCAACGGCGCGTGTCGGCGGCGATGCGGGCAGTGAGATCACCACCACCCAAGCGCCGAAGGGACAAGGTGGCGCAGGCGGCCTTGGCGGCAATACATCGCGCTACCGTGGCGCACAGGGCCTGCCGCCAGACCTGATCAAGCAAATCGAAAAACAATTCGGCCTCGATAAGCCCGCCCATGAACGCTTCGTTCATATGATGGGCAACTATGTCCGCTTCGATTTCGGGGACAGTTATTTCCAGGACCGCTCTGTATTGCAGTTGGTTATCGACAAAATGCCTGTGTCTATTTCGCTCGGGCTGTGGACCACCATTTTGGTCTATCTGATCTCGATTCCGCTCGGCATCGCCAAAGCGGTGCGCGATGGCTCCAAATTCGATGTTTGGACGTCTGGCGTGGTGATCTTCGGCAATGCAGTGCCCAGTTTCCTGTTCGCCATTCTGTTGATCATTCTGTTCGCCGGCGGGCGCTATTTCGATTGGTTCCCGCTGCGCGGACTTGTATCGCCGGGTTGGGACGGCCTGCCTTGGCACCAGCAAATCACCGATTACTTTTGGCATCTAGCATTGCCGCTGATGAGCATGGTGATCGGCGGCTTTGCCGGGCTCACGATGTTGACCAAAAACACCTTCATTGAAGAGATCAACAAGCAATACGTTGTTACCGCACGCTCCAAGGGCCTGACGGAACACCGCGTGCTTTACGGCCATGTGTTCCGCAACGCCATGCTGATCGTCATCGCCGGATTTCCAAGCGCCTTTATCAGTATCCTGTTCACGGGCGCGTTGTTGACGGAAGTCATTTTCTCCCTCGATGGGCTTGGACTTTTAGGCTTCGAAGCTGCGCTGACGCGCGATTACCCGGTGATGTTCGGCACGTTGTTCTTCTTCACGCTGCTCGGGTTGTTGATGGGTATCATCGGCGACATCATGTATCACATCATCGATCCCCGGATCGATTTTGAAGCCAGAGACGTGTGATGGTGAGGGTTGTGATATGGAAATGAACCCGCACACAGCCGCCGAGGCGCTCCGCACTTCGCGGTTTATGGGGTTCCGCGTTACGCCGATCACGCGCCGGCGTATCGATAACTTCAAACGCAACCGGCGCGGGTTGTGGTCGTTCTGGATTTTCCTGGTGCTGTTCACCATGAGCATGTTTGCCGAGCTGGTGGCCAACGATAAGCCGCTGCTGGTGGCGTTTGACGGAGAGCTCTATTTCCCTGCCATGAGCGTTTATCCCGAGACCACCTTCGGCGGCGAATTCCGGACCGAGGCCGACTACCGCGATGAGTTCGTTGCGGATCTGATCAACGCCAAGGGCTGGATGATCTGGCCTGCGGTGCGGTTCAGCTACGATACGGTCAATTACGACCTGCCCGTTCCCGCACCCGCACCACCCAGCACGGAAAATTGGCTCGGCACCGATGACCAGGGTCGCGACGTGGTGGCGCGGCTGATTTATGGCTTTCGTATTTCCGTATTATTCGGGCTGGTGCTGACGCTGCTCAGTGCTGCGGTCGGTATATCCGCAGGTGCCTTCCAGGGCTTTTACGGCGGCCTGATCGATTTACTGGGGCAGCGCTTCATCGAGATATGGGCCGGCATGCCGATCCTGTATCTGTTGATCATCATGGCTAGCGTCATTACGCCGAATTTCTGGTGGCTGTTGGGGTTGATGCTGCTGTTTTCGTGGATGGGGTTGGTCGGCGTGGTGCGGGCCGAGTTTCTGCGCGCGCGAAACTTAGATTTCGTCCGCGCGGCGCGGGCCTTGGGGGCATCCGACATGACGCTGATTTACAAACACGTGCTGCCCAACGCCATGGTGGCAACCATTACCTTCATGCCGTTCACGCTGTCGGGCTCGATCACCACGCTGACGGCGCTGGATTTCTTGGGCTTTGGCCTGCCGCCGGGCTCGGCGTCGCTGGGAGAATTGTTGAACCAGGGCAAGGCCAACCTGCAAGCACCTTGGCTCGGAATCTCGGGCTTCGTGGTCATCGCGGCGATGCTCAGCCTGTTGGTGTTTATCGGCGAGGCCGTGCGCGATGCGTTTGATCCCAGAAAGGTGTTCAGATGAGCCATCTGCTTGAAATCGACGGGCTTTCGACCTCATTCGGCAAGGACGCCAAGGAGCTCAAGGCCGTGCGCGGGGCTAGCTTCCATATCGACAAAGGCGAGACGGTGGCGCTGGTGGGCGAGTCGGGTTCGGGGAAATCCGTCACTGCTCTTTCGGCCATGCGCTTGTTACCTTATCCGCTGGCGCATCATCCGGCGGGCGCCATCCGATTCAAGGGCGAAGAGCTTCTATCTGCACCGGAAAGCCGCATGCGCGAGCTGCGTGGCAACGATATGGCGATGATATTTCAAGAACCGCTGAACAGCCTCAATCCGTTGCATTCCATCGAAAAGCAAATCGCTGAAACGCTGCTGCTGCACAAGGCCATGACACCCACCGACGCCAGGGCGCGCGTGATCGAGTTGTTGAACCTGGTGGGGCTGGAGGCCGCGACGCAGCGCCTGAGCGCCCTGCCGCATGAATTCTCCGGTGGCCAGCAACAGCGCGTGATGATCGCCATGGCCTTGGCCAATGACCCCGACCTGCTGATCGCCGATGAGCCGACCACGGCGCTCGACGTCACCGTGCAGGCGCAGGTGCTGAAACTGCTGAAAGATCTGCAACGCGATCTCGGTATGGCGATTTTATTCATCACGCATGATCTCGGCATCGTGCGCGGCATGGCGGACCGCGTGTGCGTCATGAACGACGGCGAGATCGTCGAGCAAGGCTCCGTTGCCGACGTTTTCGAAGCCCCCCAGCACGACTACACCCGCCACCTGTTGGCCGCCGAGCCCAAGGGCCGGCCCGACCCCGCACCGGCGGACGCCGCCGAGATCATGCGCGGCGACGACATCAAGGTTTGGTTCCCGATCAAACGCGGGCTGCTGCGCCGCACGGTCGATCACATCAAGGCCGTGGACGGGATTTCCATATCCATCAAACGCGGCCACACGTTGGGCGTGGTGGGCGAGTCGGGGTCCGGCAAATCGACGCTCGGCCGCGCGCTGCTTCGCCTGGAACGCAGCGAAGGCGGCATTCAGTTCATGGAAACCAGCCTGCAAGGCCTGGGCTTCAAGGAACTCAGGCCTTTGCGCCGCGAAATGCAGATCGTCTTCCAAGACCCGTTCGGTAGCCTAAGCCCACGCCTGTCGGTCGGGCAGATCATCGAGGAAGGCTTGCAGGTGCACGATCTCGGGCACAGCTACGAGGAACGGCGCCAATTGATCGGCGAGGCATTGATTGAGGTCGGGTTGGAGCCCGCCATGCAAGACCGCTACCCGCACGAGTTCTCCGGTGGCCAGCGCCAGCGCATCGCCATTGCGCGCGCGCTTGTCCTCAAGCCCAAGTTTATTGTGTTGGATGAGCCGACGTCGGCGCTGGATATGTCGGTGCAGGCGCAGATCACCGATCTGTTGCGCGACCTGCAAAAGAAACACGATCTCGCCTATATGTTCATCAGCCACGATCTCAAGGTGATCCGCGCCCTGGCGCACGACGTCATTGTCATGAAAGACGGCAAAGTGGTCGAAGCCGGCACTGCCGAACAGGTCATCGATAACCCTGAGACGCCTTACACCCGCGCCCTGATGGCCGCCGCGTTTGAGCTCAAGGCCGACGACACGGGCGCGGTCAGCACGTAAACCTTACTCGGCAGCCGCTGCCGCTAGCCCAGCTTCCACCGACGGCGACAAATATGTTCCCTGGCGCAACAGCTCGCGCTGCACCAGGCGCGGGTCTAGGTCTTTCGGCTGCACGCCTGAATTCGCACACAGCCCCGCCGCGACGCCCGCCGCATGGCCCGTGAGCCAGCATTGCGGGATTTCGCGCAAGAAGGTGTGCGAACTGGCGTCGCAGGCCACATGCCGCCCCGCACCCAGCACACCGTCGATACCCGCCGGCACCAAGGCACCGTAAGGCACCGAGATATTCGGGAATTTAGGCGACAGCGATGTGGAAACGCCGATTTCATCGTCCCAGACCTTGCCCTCATCCCATTGCGCGCGCGTCACTTTGTTGAGGCCCTGGAACCGGCGGCTGTGGCGGACGCCGACCTGCGGCGCACCAAGCATCAGGTATGCGTTCTCGAAACCCGGTGCGGTCTTGCGATAAACATCCACATAGCCCACCGCCAGCTCGCGCGAGCGTATCTCGACAGCGCTTAAATCTTCCACATGCACAGCGCTATAACCCGACAGGCGCGGCCCCATGAACAACGCCACGTCGTTGCGCCACGACACAAACGGCTTGTCGAAAAACTTCAACGTTTCACGCCCCTGCGTCATGAAGTCGGCAAAGCCCTGCTCATCATTGACCTTGAAATCGAGCCAACGCTCCATATCGACGCCGCCGATCAAGAAGGCTGTGTTGATGCAGTGGTGGATGTTGTTCTCGTCGATATCGCTATCCATGGTCATGCCGGCGCGGCACAACAGATCGGCGTCGCCGGTGCTGTCGATGACCACCTTGGCTAAGATCGCTTGGCGGCCTTCTTTGCTCTCGAAGATCGCGCCCTTCATTACGCCGTCTTCCATGATCGGCTCCACCGCCCAGGCATGCAGGGTCAGGCGTACGTTTTGCTCCAACACCATTTGCATCGACAGCGTTTTCAAGGCTTCGGGATCAAGCGTCGGCGACCAGGTGACGACATCATGGAAAGCCGCCGTGCGTTGCGTCCAATAGGCGGCGGTGGCGGCGTCTTTTGATCCCCAATCGTCCCTGGCGGGTCCCTGAAAAGCCTCAGCCGGCAAGCGGTCGAAAATATCGCAGGCCAACCCGGCAATAACCTGCCTGCCTGACCAATCGGTCATGCGATCGATCCACAACACCAAGCCACCTGTCGACAGCCCGCCCAAATGATTATAGCGCTCCACCAACATGACCTCGGCCCCGGACCGTCCTGCCGCGACGGCGGCAGCCGTGCCCGACGGCCCGCCGCCGACCACCAACACATCGGTCTCGGCGAACACCGGCGTTTCACGCGCCGCTTCCTTGATGGTTTTGGCCGGGCGGTCTCGGCGCACGAAGGCGTCGTCTCCGCCATAAATCCGCGACGTATAAAAAAGCGTCGATTGGTCTTTATCTGACATTTTTACCTCACTCCCCCACTCGACTGGCAGCTGAACAACCGGGGTAAGTGGTCTCTGCGATTGTCATGGGCGCACGATCCATGGTGATCAACGCGCGGGTAATCAGGTCAAACACACTGAACCAGCCCGCCGGCGTTTCCAACTTCCCGCACGAGCGGCAAAGATTGAACGGCTTCGGCGCCGGTGCCTCCACCGAAACTCTCGCTCTGACATCCAGTTGCCGGGTGCAATAGACGAGATCATCATTGCCGGCGTCCAGGATCGACATTTCCAAGTCGCGTTCTATCTCGATACTGTCGCAAGGGAAACGCAGGAACACGGCGCGCCCCGTGGCGCGGACCTCTTGCGCCAGATGCCGATGCAGGACGACCGCACCGTCTGCGGCGTCCATGAACGCCCAAATATTTTTACCGATGTAATCTTCGGCTGAGTGCTGATCGTCATTCTCCGCCGCGAACACCCGCCATCCCTCATTGACGAACTGGATGCGATCCTGGCCGTCGACACGATAAACCACCGGCGGGCTTTCCCCATCCCCATTGTCGCTGCTAGAAATACCAATAATGTCGGCCATGGTTACTCGCCTTTCCGTGCCCGCCGTCGTATTTCATATGATGATAACCGCATCCGGGTATGGGGAAAACAAGACGTTGAGACTTTTATTTATATCCCAGGAAGATCGCGCCGACCCTTGGCGTGAAGCATTGGCCGAACAGTTGCCGGAACTGGAGTTCAGGCTTTGGCCCGATGATGACGGCGCGCCTGAGGAGATCGACTACGCCTTGGTCTGGAAACCCCCGGCCGGAGAACTTAAACGCTACCCGAACCTGAAAGCGATCCTCAGCCTGGGCGCCGGCATCGACCACTTGGCCGCCGACCCTGAACTGCCGACGCATATCCCCACGTCACGATTGGTCGACCGTTGCCTGACCCAGGGCATGACCGAATACGTGCTTTACTGGGTGATCCATTATCACCGCCATATGAGCCCCTACGCCGACATGCGCGCCCGCCACGAGTGGCGCCATATCCCGCAGGTTGACCCCAGGCGGCGGCGAGTCGGGCTGTTGGGGCTGGGCGAGTTGGGTGGTGACGCGGCGGAGAAGCTAGTCGGCTTGGATTACGACGTGGCGGGCTGGAACCGGACGGCCAAAAACATATCCGGCGTCACGTCGTTTCATGGCGCCGACGGCCTAGCGCCGTTTCTGGCGCGCACCGATATTTTGGTGTGCCTGTTGCCCATGACCGAGCAGACACGCGGCATCATCAATCGACAAAACTTGGCGCAATTGCCCGAGGGTGCGGTATTCATCAATTGCGCACGCGGCGCGCATGTGGTCGATGACGATCTGCTGGCCGCACTCGATAGCGGCCAATTGTCCGCAGCCACGTTGGATGTATTTCACACCGAACCCCTGCCTGCCGATCATCCCTACTGGACGCACCCCCACGTTGTGGTGACCCCGCACATGGCGAGCCTCACGGTGGCGCACTCCGCTGGCGCTTACATCGCAGACAATATTCGACGGGTGGAGCGCGGCGAACTGCCGCTGAACACCGTCGACTTTTCAGCAGGGTACTGAGGTGAGCAGGCGTCTTTGCTGTAATCGCGAGGATAGGTTGGCCGACTAGCCGACCACGCCGTAGGCTATCGCCAACAAGAAGCCACCCAACAATATTCGGTAAACACCGAAGATCGTGAACGATGCGCGCCTAAGCCACGCCATCATCAGTGCGATGGCGATCAGCGCCGTGACGAAAGCCAACCCGCTAGCCAGCATGGCGTCTGCCGTGATTTGGGCATCGCCGCTGCGGTACAGTTCCCATCCTTTGAGAACACCCGCGCCGGCAATCGCCGGAATGCCCAATAGCATGGCGAAGCGTGCCGAATCGCGCCGCTCCATCCCCATCATGCGCCCTGCTGTCATACAAATGCCGGACCGGCTGGTGCCGGGTATCAACGCTAAGGCCTGCACAAGACCGATGATCAACACATCACCGAAGCGCAAATGCTCAATCCGACGCAAGGTCATGCCGACTTTGTCGGCGACCAGCAAAAGGATACCGAAGCCCAACGTCGTCCAGGCAATAACATCAAGCCCTCGGATGCCATTCGGTATGTAATGATTGAGCGCATATCCCGCAGCCACCACCGGGATTGTACCGAGTACCAGAAAGCCCGCCAATTTCGCACCCGGATCGCGCCGCCCCTTCATGGCGCGGCCCAAACCACCGATCATGGCCCAAACATCGCGCCACAAATAAACCACAACGGCACCCAATGTACCCACATGCACAGCCACGTCCATGAGCAGCCCTTGGTCCGGAACATCCATAAACAAAGGAACCAAAACCAAATGTCCGGACGAGCTTACGGGAAGGAGTTCCGTGATCCCCTGCACAAGCGCAAGAACCGCAAGATGTATGATGTCCAACCTACCAACTCCCCAAATCTTGTGAGCTTTATACCAATGCTCGCGCCTTCCCCCAAGCCTTGATATGCGACAAGATGAAAAAAAGGAATGCGTCCCCATTCGAAGTCGCAATTGGCGCTGGAAACACCGCCCCGCTTTTGCTATCAAGTCTGGCCGTTTTTTCCAAAAGGTGGGAGAGAAAATGCGCCGACCAAATTGGCCAGCGAGCGCGGGGCTGCCTACGGGCAAATCCGCCGGATTACCAAAAGCGCAGGGTCTGTACGACCCCGCCAACGAGCATGACAACTGCGGTATCGGCTTCATTGCCAATATCAAGAACCGCAAGAGCCATGACATCGTGCGTCAAGGCATCCAGATTCTCGTCAACCTCGACCATCGGGGCGCCGTCGGTGCTGACCCATTGGCTGGAGATGGCGCCGGTATTTTATTGCAAGTGCCGGATGGCTTCTTCCGTGCCGAACAGGCAAACCTGGGCTTTAAACTACCGGCCGAGGGCGACTACGGCGTCGGCATGGTGTTTCTGCCGGCCGACAAATCCGCCACCGCGGTCTGCCAGGAAGCCATTGAGCGCACCATCCGCGCCGAAGGCCAGATCGTGCTTGGCTGGCGCGATGTGCCCGTGAACGAAGATTGGCTTGGCGAGAGCGTCAAACCGATCGCGCCGGTCATCCGGCAAGTGTTCGTCGAGCGCGACAGCCATTGCCCCGATACCGATGCGTTCGAGCGCAAGCTCTATGTTATTCGCAAACAGGCGCACCACCTTGTCTGGGATGCGGACCTGGAAGACATCGGCCAGTTCTACATGCCGTCTCTGTCGGCACGTACGATCGTCTATAAAGGCATGGTACTGGCGCCCAACCTGGCCGAATTTTATCTCGACCTGCAAGACGAACGAGTTGAATCGGCGCTAGCGTTGGTACACCAGCGTTTCTCGACCAACACGTTCCCGTCTTGGCCATTGGCGCAGCCCTTCCGATATCTCTGCCACAACGGTGAAATCAACACCGTGCGCGGAAATATCAACTGGATGATGGCGCGACGCCAGTCCATGCTATCGAAGGTCTTGGGCGACGATTTGGAAAAGTTGTGGCCCTTGATCGGCGACGGTGCTTCCGATTCAGCCACCTTTGACAACGCGCTCGAGCTTTTGGTCGCCGGTGGATATTCCCTGGCGCATGCCATGATGATGATGATCCCGGAAGCCTGGGACGGCAATCCGCTGATGGATGAAAAGCGCCGTGCATTCTACGAATACCACGCCGCCCTGATGGAACCCTGGGACGGTCCCGCCGCCATCGCCTTCACCGACGGCAAACAAATCGGCGCGACGCTCGACCGCAATGGGTTGCGCCCGGCACGCTATATTGTCACCGATGACGATCACGTGGTGCTGGGCTCGGAAGTCGGCGTGCTGCCTTATGCCGAGGAAAACATTGTCACCAAGTGGCGGTTGCAGCCGGGCAAAATGCTGCTGATCGACCTGGAACAAGGCCGCATCGTCGACGACGCCGAATTGAAAGACACCCTGTCCCAGGCGAAGCCTTATCAGGACTGGCTGAACGAGACGCAGATTCATCTCGAACACTTACCACCTGAAGTTTCGGCCATGCCGCCGGACGCCAAGACCTTGCTGGACCGCCAACAGGCGTTTGGTTACAGCCAAGAGGACATCAAATTCTTCTTGCTGCCCATGGCGGAGTCGGGCCTGGACCCGGTCGGGTCCATGGGTCGCGATATCCCGCCCGCGGTGCTCTCAGAGCGGCCGAAGGTTCTGTATGATTATTTCCACCAGAATTTCGCCCAGGTCACCAATCCGCCCGTCGATCCGATTCGCGAAGAATCGGTCATGTCCATGGTATCGCTGATCGGTCCCAGACCGAACCTTCTCGACCTGGAGACCGGCGGCAGCCACAAACGCCTGGAAGTGCGCCAACCTATTCTGTCGAACGGCGATCTTGAAAAGGTGCGGCGCATCGAAAACGTTATCGATGCGGACTTCCACGCCGAAACGCTGAGCATCTGTTATCCGATCAAGGAAGGTGCGAGCGGCATGGAGCCGGCGCTCGATGCGCTGTGCGCCAACGCCAAGCAAGCCGTGCAAGAAGGCCATAATATTCTGGTGCTCTCTGATCGTGGCATCAATGCCGATATGCTGGCGATCCCGGCGCTTTTGGCCACCGCAGCGGTGCATCACTTCTTGATCCGCGAAGGGCTGCGTACCGATGTGGGCCTTGTGGTGGAAACCGGCGAAGCGCGCAAAGTGCACGATTTCTGCCTGCTCGCCGGTTATGGCGCCGAAGCCATCAACCCGTATCTCGCGATGGACACGCTCTCGGCATTGCGCCATGAGTTGGAAGAGCCGCTGAAGGATTGGGAAATCCACGCGCGTTATACGAAAGCCGTGTCCAAGGGCATGATGAAGGTGATGTCGAAGATGGGCATCTCCACCTATCAGTCCTATTGCGGCGCACAGATTTTTGACGCCGTCGGCCTGTCCAGTGCATTTATCGCAAAATATTTCACCAACACGGCCTCTGCCATCGAAGGTATTGGGCTGGCAGAAGTGGCGGAAGAGGCCGTACGCCGCCATAAGGGCGCTTTCGGCGATGACCCGGTATTGCAAAATGCCCTGGATGTGGGCGGCGAGTATGCCTTCCGTTTGCGTGGCGAGGAACACGTCTGGACGCCCGAAACCGTTGGCGCTCTGCAACACGCGGTGCGAGCCGGTGATTACGAGGGCTTCAAGAAATTCTCCGCCAAAGTCGACGACCAAAGCGCAAAATTGCGCAACCTCCGCGGCCTATTCAAGCTCAAGCGTGCCGGTGTTGCTGTGCCGTTGGACGAGGTTGAACCGGCGTCGGAGATCGTTAAACGCTTCGCCACCGGCGCCATGTCGTTCGGTTCGATTTCCTGGGAAGCGCACACCACGCTGGCCGTTGCCATGAACCGGTTGGGCGGCAAGTCCAACACGGGCGAGGGCGGCGAGGAAGCAAGCCGCTATAAAATTCAGGAAAACGGCGACAACATGCGCTCGGCCATCAAACAGGTGGCGTCGGGTCGGTTTGGCGTCACCACTGAATACCTGGTCAATGCCGACGATATCCAAATCAAGATGGCGCAAGGCGCGAAACCCGGAGAGGGCGGACAATTGCCCGGCCATAAGGTCGACCGTGGCATCGCGCGGGTGCGTCACTCGACCCCCGGTGTTGGCCTAATCTCGCCGCCGCCGCACCATGACATCTATTCGATTGAGGATCTGGCGCAACTGATCCACGACCTGAAAAACGTCAATCCTGGAGCTCGAATTTCGGTCAAGCTGGTGTCGGAAATCGGTGTCGGCACGGTCGCCGCTGGTGTCTCCAAGGCGCATGCGGACCATGTCACCATTTCCGGTAACGATGGCGGCACTGGCGCCAGCCCGCTGACGTCGATCATGAATGCCGGATCGTTTTGGGAATTGGGCCTTGCTGAGACCCATCAGACACTGGTGCTCAACCAATTGCGCGGTCGCATTGCCGTGCAGGTCGATGGCGGTTTTCGTACCGGACGTGATGTGGTGATCGGTGCGCTTTTGGGCGCTGACGAATTTGGTGTCGCTACGGCGGCGCTGATATCGGCCGGCTGCATCATGATGCGCAAATGCCATCTCAACACCTGCCCGGCCGGCGTCGCCACTCAAGACCCCGCGTTACGCAAACGCTTCACCGGTAAGCCTGAAGACGTCATGAACCTGTTCATGTTCATCGCCGAAGAGGTGCGTGAGATTATGGCAGAACTAGGCTTCCGCACCATGAACGAGATGATCGGTCGCATGGATCGGCTCGACACACTCGACGCCATCACACACTGGAAAGCTCAAGGGCTTGATTTCTCAAAAGTCTTCGAAAAACCGCAAGCTGGCCCCGGAGTGGCGGTGTTTAATTCCGAAACGCAGGATCACGGCCTCGACAAGGCACTGGACAATCAGCTGATCGAAATGGCCATGCCGGCGCTTGAAAACAAAACCCCCGTGACCATCGAAACGCCGGTCCGGAACGTCAATCGCACGGTCGGCGCCATGCTTGGCGGCGAGGTGGCACGGCGCTACGGTCACGCTGGCCTGCCGGACGACACTATCCACATCAAACTGACCGGCACCGCCGGCCAGAGCTTCGGCGCCTGGATCGCCAAAGGCATGACGTTGGATTTAGTTGGTGACGCCAACGATTATGTGGGCAAGGGATTATCGGGCGGACGCATTGTGGTGCGGCCGTCGCAGCAAAGCCCCGTCGTGCCGGAAGACAACATCATTATCGGCAACACCGTGATGTACGGCGCGATTGCCGGTGAATGCTATTTCCATGGCGTCGGCGGTGAACGCTTCGCGGTCCGCAACTCCGGCGCCACGGCGGTGGTCGAGGGTGTCGGCGATCACGGTTGTGAATACATGACGGGCGGCTGCGTGGTGGTGCTGGGTGGTACCGGACGGAACTTCGCTGCTGGGATGTCGGGCGGCATCGCCTACGTGCTTGATGAAACCGACGATTTCGTCAAACGCTGCAACGGCGAGATGATCCAACTGGAGCCCATGAGCGGCGACGCCGGCGATACCGAAGGCCTGGATGTGGCCGATGTCATGGTCGATATGCTGGCTGACGATGCCAAGCGCCTGAGGGTACTGATCGAACGCCACCTGCATTACACGGATAGCGCACGCGCGCGGGCTATCCTCGAAGATTGGGAGAATACCCTGCCGAAATTCATCAAGATCATGCCCGTGGATTACAAACGCGCACTTTTGGACATGCGGGCCGAAGATAAGCCTGAACTCAACATCGCCGCCGGCGAATAACTTTTGCATTAGGAGAGGATGAGAACGATGGGCAAGCCCACCGGTTTCATGGAGATCGAACGTCAGGAGCGCGGATACGCGCCGGTAGAGAAACGCGTCAAAGGTTATGACGAGTTCTATGTTCCCTTGGGTGACGAAGATGTCTCGAAGCAAGGCGCACGTTGCATGGATTGCGGCATCCCGTTTTGTCATCAGGGATGCCCGGTCAACAACATCATCCCCGAGTGGAACGATCTTGTGTACCACGGTGACTGGCAACAGGCCCTGGACGTTCTTCACTCCACCAACAACTTCCCCGAATTTACCGGTCGCGTTTGCCCCGCACCGTGCGAGGCCGCCTGCACGCTGAACATCACCGACGAGCCGGTGACCATCAAAACCATTGAATGCGCCGTCGTCGACAAGGGCTGGAAAGAAGGTTGGATTCAACCGAAAGTTCCGCCGCACGGCACCGGCAAGCAAGTCGCCGTCGTCGGCTCGGGCCCCGCCGGCATGGCCTGCGCGCAGCAATTGGCGCGCGCCGGACACCGGGTGATCGTGTTTGAGAAGAACGCCAAAATCGGCGGCCTTTTGCGTTACGGTATCCCTGATTTCAAAATGAACAAAGGCCTTCTCGACCGGCGCATGGCGCAGATGCAGGCTGAGGGTGTCGAGTTTCGCCCCAACAGCCACGTGGGTGACAACGTCAATGCCATGAATTTATTGATGAATTTCGACGCCGTCGCGTTAACCGGCGGCGCCGAAGACCCGCGCGACCTGCCCGTGCCTGGGCGCGAGTTAGGCGGCATTGATTTCGCCATGCGGTTCCTGACACAGCAAAACCGCCGTGTATCGGGCGAGTTGATTTTGGATAACCTCGACATCACCGCCACCGATAAGCATGTTGTAGTGATTGGCGGCGGCGACACGGGCGCGGACTGCGTCGGCACCTCGAACCGCCAAGGTGCGGCGTCGATCACGCAAATGGAAATCATGCCGAAACCGCCCGAGGTTGAAGATAAAGCACTAAGTTGGCCAGATTGGCCACTGAGATTGCGCACCTCGACCTCGCACGATGAAGGCTGTCAGCGCGAATGGGCGGTGGCGACCAAATCGTTCGAAGGCAAAGACGGCCAGGTAACGGCGCTGAATTGCATCCGCCTCGAATGGGGGCCGGAAGGCATGAAGGAAATCGCCGGGTCTGAATTCCAGATCAAGGCAGATTTGGTGTTCCTGGCCATGGGCTTCGTTAACCCCATCCATGAAGGCATGCTCAACAGCTTCGGCGTTGAGTACGATCCGCGCGGCAATGTGGCGGCCGATACCGACAGCTATGCCACCTCTATGGACAAGGTGTTTGCGGCCGGCGATATGCGCCGCGGCCAATCGCTGGTAGTATGGGCGATCCGTGAAGGCCGGCAGTGCGCACGCTCCATCGATGAGTACTTGATGGGCGAAACCAACCTGCCGCGTTGACGATTTGTGCCGACATGGCATCCGTCGCTTCATATACCCTACCGCTTACAGGACAAACAATATTGCCGCGATCAATAAGTATGCGAGGATGACACTTTTGTCGCCGGTGATATCGATCTTTATGCGCGAGGAAGTTTCGAGCTCGGGTTCGTCATCCGAAATGTGCTTGTTGGTATTACCTGTTGTTGGATCGGCTTGAGTGTTCATTGATTCATCTCCATCGAGGTTGGAGAAATCCTAAACAACAACGGATAAAGCGCCAGATCATAGGCAGTCCATTCTGCGGCGGTCGTGCTGATTTATTACATCGAACAGCAATGAATTTCACTGATTGGTCTAATTTCTCGCCTTAGGTTTTTTGATTCCATTTTCTCACGGTTCTCGTTTTTTACGGCTCCTTAGTCCCTGCGATCTCCATCAAATGGTTGAAAAAGGGTTAAAATGGGCTTGAAAGGCCTTTAAATGTTTGGTTAAGTGGGCTTCTTAGGGGGAGTTTCCTGTGCCGAATACGGACCTCAAGTTGTTCGATGGAGAGGCGAGGCCCGATGAAGGTCGGATCAACCGCTATTGCTTCTTGGATTCATGGATTAAGTGCGCCAATTGGAAAACGCGTTTTCTGAACCGTCGACGTTTTTTCGTGCCTTCGCTTAAACTCGTGCTCGATAATTTCGAATCCCTCACGGTAGAGGAGATTCATCATCAAGTGTCACCTGCACTTCTAAGCTTGGGGTTACCGGAAGAGCGGATTTCACGCGAACAATTGGATCGTAGTCGATACGGCGAACCAATCCCCTTCAATAAGGCTGTCGGCATCTCGGCCGCGCTGTGTCAGACAATGTGGCGGCGCCAAGACTCCCGTTTCAAATTGGAAAGCAGCATTATCGCCGCTGTTTTTTACTTGCAACATCTTCGGCTTGCGCTTGAAAGTTTTTGCGAGGTGATAAAGCCTGGTTCCTTTTCCACACTTGAGGAAGTCGTCGGAAACTCAGATATATCTGACGAACTTTTGGCTGAGGCACGAAACCACGTAGCTGTACGGACGATTGAAAAGGCTACCGGCATCAAGGCGGAGGTTATCGCGGAGGTTGTTGCAGGCAGGTTGGTAACCTTTCGAACCGCCTATTCCATTTGTACGGCGATCCGTGATTGCGACGAAAACTCACCCTATCATGGCTGCCGTATCGATCGGTTAATCGACTTCCAACCAGATCCGCGTAAGCGTAAAGCGCCACCATCCGTTTTGCGGGAAACCGTCTCCGATGCCTCTCCGCACCCGAATAACCCTTATGCTGGCCTTGTTCGAGAAACCGGAATCAACCCCTCGCAAATCAATTAGGCAACATGGGTGATCATGCGCATCTACGGCGATCTCGTTTCCGGCAACTGCCTGAAGGTTAAATGGACCTGCGACCATCTGCGCTTGGCCTATGAATGGGTCGATATCGACATCATGCAGAGCGAAAGCCGCACACCTGTGTTCCTAGCCAAAAACCCATTCGGCCAAGTGCCGGTGGTGGCCTTCGACGACGGTCGGCACTTGGCGCAATCCAACGCTATCGTTCTGTATCTGGCCGATGGCAGTGATCTTGTTCCCGCCGATCCGTTTCTGCGAGCGAAGGTGCTGGAATGGATGTTTTGGGAGCAATACAGCCACGAGCCTTACGTCGCCGTCTGCCGGTTTCAGATGAAATACCAAGGAAAACGCGCCGACGAACGCGACCCCGACAAAGTCGCACGCGGCGTTAATGCCCTGGAAACGCTGGAAAATGCGCTGGCCGACCAACCGTTCTTGGTGGGCTCGGAGTTAAGCGCCGCCGATATTGCACTCGTCGCCTACACCCGCGTCGCCGAGGAAGGCGGGTTCGATCTCTCCGGCTTTCCCCACGTGAGAAGTTGGATCGGAAACTGCGACACGGTTCTCAAATTATCGGAATAGACGCTCGAACGGGCTTTCACCTGCAGCAATAGCTTGCTCGACTTCATCCTTTACCCTTGCCGCTTCATCAAGCGTCGATGGCGCCTTTTTGATGGGTGGTCGCACACCGTCCACACTGAACGGCATCCCCACATAAGGGACATCACTACCCGGCTCAGGCTGCATGATGCCAATCGCCGCAACTTGCTCGTCGGCCATCAGATCCGCTGAATTCTGAATTGGAACGCAAGGCACCTGTTGGTTCCCCAACAGCTCAATCCAGTGCGCCTTATCACGGGTAGCAACGATCTCACTGATTAAGGCATCGATCGCGGCCCGGTTTTCGGTGCGTTTGGAATTGGTCTCAAATCGAGGGTCTTGCGGCCATTCCGGATGGCCAAGCGCCGCCGCTAGTTTTACGAACAATCCATCGTTACCCGTGGCGATGATGATTGGCCCGTCGGAGGCCTCAAAAGCGCCATAGGGCGAAACCAATTGATGACCGGCGCCGAACGGTATCGGTAATTTTCCATCAACGACGAAATTAGAAAGATGAATGCCCATCCAACTCATCGCCGTTTCCAGCAACGACCCTTGCAATGCACATCCCTCTCCCGTCGCCTGACGGCGCATCAAAGCCGCCAAGACCGCGATGGTCATCCACATGGCCGTGCCGAAATCCATGATCGAAGGGCCGGCGCGCATGGGACCGGCCTCAGGCGTCCCGGTCACTGACAAGACGCCTCCATAAGCCTGCAAGGCAAGCTCATAGCCCGGACGGTCCTTCAGTGGCCCGACATGGCCGAAGGCGGCGACATCACCATGAATAAGGCGCGGGTTCAGGGCTCTGAGCGTCTCGGCGTCGATCCCAAGTTTCGGCGCTACGCCGGGGCGTAGGTTGTGTACGAATACATCGGCTTCCTCAATCAGTTTGTCGAACAGTCGGCGGTCATTCGGATCGCGCACATCCAAAGTGATCGAGGTTTTGTTGCGATTGATGTAGTGAAACACGCTGGCCGACCCGTCGACGTTTGGTGGGCCCCAGGTGCGTGCCGAATCTCCACCCGGCGCCTCGATCTTGATCACGTCTGCGCCCAGGTCGGCGAAAACGGTGCCCACGAACGGCCCGGCGATGGCCTGCCCCATCTCCACAACCTTGATACCAGTCAGCAGCAACGGCGAATTCATACCTCTGTCCCCACGGTTATTTATTTAGACCAGCGTGGCATATAGGATGCGTCATCTCAACCAGACCAGGGACATTATCAATGAGCGACAGTTCCCCAATAAATTTCGACGACTACCGGCTTTGTGAACCCGCTTTCTTCGACGACTTATCACTGGGTCAAAAGTTTCCCATCCCGTCACGCACCATGACGGATGCCCTATTCGCGGCTTTCCAACTGGCATCGGGCGACAACCACCCGATCCATTACGACGTCGAATATTGCAAGGCGCACGGGCACCCGGGGCTTCTTGCTCACGCCATGCAAGTGATGATCCAGTGTGCGCCGGGTGCGGGGCTGTTTCCGCACGCGGTCGATGCGTCGCTGGTGGCCATGCTGGAGATGACCGGAAAAATGCTGGGCCCGGTGTATTCGGGCGACACCGTTTATCCCATGCTCGAGATTTCCGAATTGACCGAGCAGAACTCCACCGGCGTGGTAACGCTGTTGTCGACAATTCACAATCAGAAGGGTGAGAAAGTATTCGAGGGGACCCAGAAATGCTTGCTCCGAAAACGCCCCGCCGACACTTGATTTCGAACCATCAATCTTCACGAAAAAAGGGCCATGAATTGATTTCATGGCCCTTTTTGTTGTCTCAGCTCGTGACGCTGATGATCAGAACTTTTTAATCATCAGGTCCGGCAGCCAGGTGATCACTTCCGGCCACGCCAGGAACACACCCAGCGTAATCACGTCAGCGATAAAGAATGGTCCGATACCTTTGAACACTTCCTGCAATGGTATATCCGGTCTAACCCCGGCAACCACATAACAGTTAAGCCCAATGGGTGGCGTGATAAGACACACCTCGCACATCTTGACGACAACGATACCGAACCAGATTGGATCGTAGCCGAGCGCGATGACCGCCGGGTAAACGACCGGCAGGGTCAGCAGCAGCATGCCGATGGCATCCATGAACATGCCGAGGATGACATAGAACAGCAGGATGCAGATCATCGTCACCACTGGCTCTAGCGGCAAAGATACCACCCACTCTGCAAAGACCGCCGGCAATTCGGCAAAGCCCATGAAGCGCACGAAAATCAATACGCCCCAAACCAGCGAGAAGATCATCACCGTCAGGCGCGCGGTTTCGAGCAACGCACCTTTCAGCGTGTTCCATCTCATGCCACCCCAGAGCGCCATGACAAACACCACAAAGGAACCGACAGCGCCGGCTTCGGTGGGTGTCGTCGTGCCCGTGTACATGGAGAAGAAGATGACAAAGATCACGAACAGCACCGGGAAAGTTCCGGGTACCGATTTGATCCGATCACTCCAGGTGAAGCCCCTTACCGGCGGGCCCAATTCGGGGTTGCGGATCGCCATGAAGATGATCAGCAAGGCGTAAATGATCGCCGAGACGATACCTGGGATGAAGCCAGCAACCAGCAACCGGCCGATGGATTCTTCCACGATGATGGCGTAAATCACCAAAATCGCACTTGGCGGGATCAATGATGCCAACGTACCACCCGCCGCGACCACACCGGCCGCCAGACTGGGTTTGTAGTTGTACCTGAGCATCTCGGGGATGGCGACGCGTGCGAACACAGCCGCCGTTGCCGTTGACGCCCCGGACACAGCCGCGAAGCCGGCCGTGGCGAACACGGTGGCAACCGCCAAACCGCCCGGCACCCAACCAAACCATTTGCGGGCCGCATCGAACAGCTTTTCGGTCATGCCCGCGTGATAGGCAAGAAACCCGATCAAGATGAACATCGGCAGCACCGAAAGAGCGTAGATCGTGCCCTTGGCGTAAGGGATCATGCCGGCGTTACCAGCGCCCCCCGTCCAGCCGACAATGGTAACCAAACCCACAAGGCCGACCAACGCACAGGCAAAAACCACGCGCACGCCGATCAGCACCAAGCAGATCAATAAGCCGGAGCCGATAAGGCCAATTTGAAAATCGTCCATTGCTTCCCCCTAGGCCTTCAGCTCGTGCGTTTCGGTGTCGTCATCACCGAATGTGTCTTCGATTTCCTTGATCGCGAGCTCTTGCTCGGTGTGCATCATCGGTACGGCGATTGGCGGCACGTTAGGATTGATGATCAGACGGAGATACCCCCAGCTCTGCAAAATCAGGCGCGCAATCAACACGGCGAAGGCGATCGGCACCCACATTTTGGAAGGCCAAGTTGCCAATTCACGGTCGATGGTCGAATCGCCCAGTGTCCAGGCCCGCATGAAGGCTGTCGAGCTGTAGTAGAGCAACACGCACATAATAAAGAGTGCCAAGATCACGCCGACGAACTCCGCCACCCACAACATCCGGCCACTCATTTTGCGGACAAACAGTTCCATTCGGATGTGCCCGCCGACCCGTTGCATGCCGGCAACGGCCAAAAACGAAAAAGCGACCATGAACAAGGTCACCAAATCCGTGTAGCCCCACACCGGTGTACTGAAAAATTTACGCCCTAAGGCGTTCATTGTACCAAATAACATCAAACCGAGGATAACGAACGCCGACGCGTAAGTTAGAAAATCCTCAATTTTCGACAATCCCTGATCAAGCTTGGATAGCAAGCTGTCGTCGACATTGGCGTTTTCTGCTGTATTTCCTACCATGGACTCCCCCTAAGACACCGTGCCGAAGCATATAGCTTCGGCACGGGTTTTCTTAGATTGTCGATTTTAAAACAAGTATCGTCGGCCTTATTTCGCAGCGGCGAAAACGGCGTCCAATACAGCTTTCGAATCGAACTTGTCCTTGTACTTCGCAACCCATGCATCATACACGGGCTGTCCGCCAACCTTGCGGAATTTCGCCAATTCGGCATCGGTGTACTTAACTTCTGTGAGGTGCTTACGCCACTTCGGCAGATTTTCTTTATCCTTCGAGGAGTAGGCGTTTCTCAGAGCCTCGTAGCCGAGTTCTTTGGCTTCCATCATCAGCTTCTGATACTGCGGCGGAAGCTTGTTCCACGCAGCAATGCTCATAACGTTCGGGCAATCGTTGGAACCCGGCGCCAGGTTAGACGTGAACCATTCTGCCACTTCATCAATCTTGTAGGCAGAGTGGGCGTAAGTGGACGGGAACGAAACCGCATCCGCCGCGCCACGGTCCAGAGCTTGATAAACCTCAGTAGCCGTCATGGTCGAGATCGACGAACCCAAGCGGCGCATGGCATCGGCAATACCGCCCAAAGCACGAACGGTCATGCCTTTAAAGTCACCGAGTTTCATCGGAGCATCGCCTCGGCCCATGAACTCATACTGTGGCAAGTTGGAGCTGGAAAACGCCATGATGCCCCATTTTTTCTTGATCTCACCAGCAGCAATCGGGTGTTTGTGAATGGCTTCGGAGACTTTGCGTTGTGCATCGAAATCAGCCACCGGCAGGAACGGCATATTCAGCACCGTCATCGCCTCGTTTTTGCCAGCATGATAGGCCCAGCAAACTTTTGATGCCTGAAACACACCGGCTTTGATGTTGTCCAAGTTCTGCTTTTTGCCGCCTAACTGATCACCGTAGTAAATCTTGATTTTGAAGTTGCCGCCGGTCTTTGCGTCAACGTGCTTGGCCCAAGCTTCCACATCTTTCGTGAATGCCCGGCTTTTACCCCAGACGTTAAACTTCCACGTCACTTTGGGGCCACTAACGTCAGCAGCACTGGCGCTGGAAACCACCGCCGCACCGCTCAAAATCGCGGCACCGGCAACTGCCGACACCATTACTTTACCCATCCAAGACATACGTTTTTCCTCCCGATTAGTTTGGATTTTTGCTTTGCGTCTCATTAACACTCTCCTTTTTTGATAAATTGGTCAATGACTGATTCCCATTGCAGCCCCTCCGTCGGCTGTTGGAACGGTTATCCCGCTTTTCGCACCAGCCAGTGCGTTTTCGATCTCGTCCACCGCGCCACGCAAGATCGGCGAATACCGATCTATCAATTGATCCAATCCCATGGCATCGGCAATGACGAACACATTTACGGTCGCCAACACCTGTCCGTTGAAAAAGATTGGAAACGCAATCGCGCGGGTGGAACTCATGTATTCTTGGTCGGATGTGGCAAAGCCGCGCTCGCGTATGGTATCGAGCAGCTTATTGGCCTGATCCGGCGTTCGCGCCAAGGCATCGTAAGGGTTATCGGAAACTGCTAAATCCGCCAAAATCCGCCGCCGCGTGTCGCTATCGGCAAAAGCCAGAAAGCAGCGTCCAATAGCCGTCGCCATGACCGGCACGCGCGAGCCCACGGTACGGTTGAACGACAACGTGCCGATGCGGCGGCTCGTTTCGATAATTACCATGGCGTTGCTATCAAACACCGCCAAATCCGATGGCCACACAAGGCGTCCACGCAAAACATCCAGAATCGGAGCCGCTTGACGCAGCAGATAGTCGTAGGTATCGAAACCATTGGATAGCGCCATGCACTTCGCCGTCAGGCCGTAGCTTTTAGTGGCGCTAATGCGCGAAACAAACCCGGCATAAATAAGTGTTTCCAGAATCCGCACCACGGTCGGCTTCGGAATTCCGGTCATTTCATGGATAGCGCCAACGCCGCCATCACCGCCCAATGTATTCAGCGCATGCAGCACATCAAGACCGCGAACCAGCGCCGTAACAGGTGCATAACTGCTCATACCACCCCCCTCGGGCCCCGCCGGCCAAAGCCGATCACGCCACGAGATCGTTCCTCCCACGAAATCCAGATTTCGCACAGTGAAACTAGATTTCATAAAAAATATTGCACGGATGCTTCAACAGTGCAAATTGAATCTCGGAATCAAATTCGGGGGCTATCTTATGGATCCACAATCGAACGAACCTCAAGGCGAGACAGAAACCACGCCGGGGCCACTTGAAGGTGTTCGGATCATCGACTTGACGTCCATCCTGTTCGGCCCCATTGCCACGCAATTTCTCGCCAACATGGGCGCTGAGGTGATCAAGGTCGAGGCGCCGGACGGTGACGTTATGCGCTATGTCCAACCTATGCGCTCGCCCGGCATGGGGGCCGTGTTCATGAATTCCAACCGCGCCAAGCAAAGCGTGGCCCTGAACTTGAAAACAGAAGCCGGGCGGCAGGCGTTGAACCGTTTGGTGGAAACTGGTGATGTCTTTGTGCACTCCATGCGCAGCCAAGCGGCGGCGAAATTGGGGATCGACTACGACAGCTTGAAAGCCATCAAACCGAACCTCCTCTATTGCTTTGCCTGCGGCTACGACAGCCAAGGCCCAAATGCCGATCTTCCTGCCTATGACGACATTATCCAAGCGGCCACGGGTCTCGCTTCCATCACCACGCTCGCCGATGGCACGCCGCAACTGGTGCGCAGTGTCATGGCCGATAAAATCAGCGCGCTGTATCTGACGCAGGCATTACTGGCGGCGATCATGACCCAAAAGACCACGGGCCAGGGGCAATACGTGGAAGTGCCGATGTTCGAATGCCTAACACACTTCATGATGATTGAGCATATGTTCGGCAGGTGTTTTGAGCCGCCCATGGCATCCGCCGGCTACACCCGCGTGCTTTCCGCCAACCGCCAGACCTACCGGACGAAAGATTCATACATCGCCGCCCTCCCCTATACCACGGCGCAATGGCAGCGCTTTCTGGCGCTGATCGGCAAAGACGACCTGGCGCGTGAAGATTGGGTCAACGACGCCACACAACGCAGCATCCGCATCGACGAGCTTTACGGCGTCATCGCCGAGGCCGCCCCTAGCCGCACCACGGACGAGTGGGTAACGGAACTGCGCCGTATCGATATACCGGTGAGCCCCGTCAACTCGCTGGAGGACTTGTTCTCCGATCCACAGCTCCAAGCCAGCGGCCTGTTCGAGGAATACGAACACCCAACGGAGGGTCACCTTAGAGGCACCCGCCACCCGATAAGATCCGCCATACCGCCACTAGCCGCAGCCAACGCGCCGCATTTGGGCGAACACACGCGCGCGGTCCTGGCATCACTCGGCTACGGCGCCGACGAGATCGATAATATGATCAGCGCCGGAGCCGCAACTGGAGCCGACATGGATTCTGGCACGCCATAGATACAGGTGGTGCGCCTCATCTAGCGTTGTCTTGTGTTGCGAAAAACGCCTAATCTATGACTTAAACTCGGACATAAAGGCAAAGCATGTCCCAAGGCGAAACATTGATTCACTACGCGCCGGTGGCACAGCCCAATACGGAAGCCCTGGACTTGTTCCGCTGCCTGCCCATCTACCGGACGGCGGAAGGCCAGGAATTCGGCACCGACGTTGTGCTCGGCCACAAGGGCGACATCGAGAACACCGCCGGGCGTAACGCCGCTATATTACGGCTGATCTTTAAGGCGCTGTTTCGTGCCCATGCGCAAGGGCAATACGTACAGGTGATCGTGCCGGTCAATTCGATCGCTTTGGCCAACCGCAAGGGTGCCACGATCATCCACGATGTCTTCGCCGAACTGGAGCAAGAAAGCCGCGCCGCGCTCACCATCGAGATATTCAATTTGCCGGAAAAGGTCAGCATCGATTCGCTATCCGACATCACCATTCCCATGCTGCCCTACACGGACCGTTTCATCGCCCACCCGCACCCCGCCATGGAAGATTACACCGTGTTCGCCAACTGCAACTATCGGGGCGTGGCATGCGACATGGCGACGACGGAAGGCGACGACGCCAAACAGCTTGATGATTTGACGGATTTTTGGGGCGAGGCAACCAAGCGACGGCTCGGGCTCTGTGTCCAAAACGCCGCCACCGACAAGATCGTCGCCACGGCGCGCCGCTGGGAGGCGATCCATATCGACGGCCCGCTCATTGCGCCACCGGTTGAACGGCCGGGAGCGGAAGCATAGGCATGGCGTTGGCGACCCAATCCCAGGACCGCCCGACCATCGGCGTCTTGATGGACTACCAAGCCGAAGGTTCGTTCTCGACCCGTCCGCACTATGCCCTGCGGTGCGGGTATTTCGACGCCGTTTGGCGGGCTGGCGGCTTGCCGGTCGCCTTGCCTTATATTGACGACGCCGGGCCAGCCTATTTGGCCGCCTGTGACGGTTTGATTTTCCCGGGCGGGTTCTATCCATTTCCGGCCAAGCTTTACGGACGTGCCGCTGATGACGATGAGATCATCCATCCCCGCTTCGCCTTCGAAGATGCCTTCGTGCGCCGCGCCCTCGATTTGGACCGCCCGATGCTGGGCATCTGCGCCGGCATGCAGGTTATCGCCGCCAGTGTCGGCGCCACGCTCTACCACGATGTCCGCACCGAGATGCCCACCGATGTCGACCACCTCAATGCTCAGCCCGCCGAGAAAGCCGCCCATAGCATTGAGATCACGCCTGGCACCCTGCTCGCCCAAACCCTTGGCGTCGATCGACTGGACGTCAATACGGCGCACAAAGAGGCCCTAAAAGATGGCTTGGATGGGCTTCGCATCAATGCGACGGCATCCGACGGCGTCATCGAGGGCATCGAACTTTCGGACAGGCGGTTTTGCCTGGGCGTGCAATGGCACCCGGAATTCTTCGCCACCGACGGCGACCCCAACTTTAATTTATTTACAGCTCTCGTCGCCGCAGCCCGTGATCGGGTGGTCTCGACATGACGGGAAAGGCGGTCATCGGCGTTGCCGGCTGCGGCACCATGGGGCTGCCAATGGCCAGGCGGTTGCATGCGGCAGGGCACGAAGTGTGGGGGTTTGATGTCCGTCCCGTAAGCGAGTTCGGGGATTTTGAGAACCGTATGATCGCCGATCCGGCCACGTTCGCCGATACCGTCGACACGGTGATATCCGTGGTCCGTGATCGCCGCCAGACCTTCGATCTGTTGTTTGACGAACAAGCGATCATGTGCGCTGCCCGCCCGCCCTCAAACGTCGTGATCAGTTCCACCCTATCGCCCCGCATTCTGCCCAAGATCGCCGAGCGCCTACCCGCACGCACCATGCTTGCCGATGCGCCCATGTCAGGTGCCCCTGGCCGGGCCGAAGACGGCACGCTCACCTTTATGCTGGGCGCACCCGATACCGCCTTGGCCCACCTGATGCCATTGTTGCAGGCCATGGGCGGCGACATCCATCACCTGGGCGACACCGGTACCGGGATGACATGCAAGGTGGTCAACAATTTCGTTGCCGTCAGCAGCGTCGCCACGGTTCGCAAAGCGCTGGCGGCGTCGGAGGCGCTGGGCCTCGATCCACACCGCTTGCTCGACGTGATGAGCACCAGTTCCGGCGGCACCTGGTACGGCGACAACCTGGACCAAATTTCCTGGTCGCGCGAAGGCTACGACCCGGCCAACACCATCGGCATTTTGGAAAAAGACATGCAGTCGTTCCTCGATGCCGTGAGCGGTCGCGATGACGTGGGCGTGGACGATTTCGCCGAGTCTGTGCTTGATATCATACGCAGCCTGGAGCCGCTGGAATCATGAACCGGGACGTTTTGTATTCGCCGCAACTATGGACTGTGCTCGGCACCTTGCTGGCCGGCGTGGCCGTGGCACTCGGCGCCTACGGCTGGCATGACCTGGAAGGTGACACCGCCATTCGCGAGATATTCATGCTCGCGGTGCAATATCACATGTGGCATGCACTCGGCTTGATAGTAGCCGGCTGGCGGTGCTCCGTCGGGCCACGATCGGCGAAGGCCGCCGCCTTGGCCGGAATGGCCTTCGTATCCGGTATTGTGCTGTTTTCGGGCAATCTCTACGTATTCGCGATCACGGGGGACTTGCCGGTGACGGGTGCCGCCCCCATCGGAGGGTTCGCCTTCATGGCGGGTTGGGGCATGTTGGCGGTCTCGGCCGTTCTGTGCGAAAAGTCCGACTAATCCCCGTTGTCAGGCTTGCGATGCTGTGACAGGCTACGCTTTCGGCAGCTACGGGAGGCACTGAGCCATGGCCAAGATCAACATTCAATTCACCCTGTTTTCGGCGTTCTATTCGCCATTGATTTCCACCATGTCCGGGGGCTTCCTGCAGGCCGAGGGGCTTGAGCCCGAATGGTCGGTGGCGCCGGCCGGTGTGTCGGCCATCGACGCCCTGGATAACGGCACCGCGCACGTGGTGCAGTCGGCGCTGAGCCAGGGCTTCGGCCCACTCAATAAGGGCGAGGCACCAAGCGTCGTGCATTTTGCCCAAATCAACGAAATGGATGGGTTTTTCCTCACCGCGCGCGAACCCGACCCCGATTTCACCTGGGACAAGCTAGAAGGGGCTGACGCGGTAGTGTTCGGCGGCGGTCAACCGCTCGCCATGTTCAAGTACGCGTGCCACAAAGCTGGCATCGATTACGATAAAATCAACGCCATCAACCCGGGCGGTGCCGCTGCCATCGACACTGCGTTCCGCGACGGCCAAGGGCAGTACGTGCAGCAACAAGGCCCTTTCCCACAGCAGTTGGAAGCCGACGGCGTCGGCCACGTGGTGGCGCAGGTTGGATTGCCCATCGGTCCGTGCGGTTTCTCCAGTTTGGCGGCTAAGCGTGAATGGCTGGAAACCGACATGGCGAAAGCCTTCATGCGCGCCTACAAGAAAACCCGCGCTTACATGAACGAAACTCCGGCCACCGAAATCGCCAAGGCGGAGGCTTCGTACTTCCCCGACATCGACCAGAACGTCCTCGCCGATTGCATCGCCACCTACCAAAAACTCGGCTGTTGGACCCCGCACACGGAAATCACCGAGACGGCGTTCCAGGCGATATTGGATATCTTCGACTACAACGGCCTGATCAACGAACGCTACGCCTACGACCAGATTTGCCAACTGCCGCCGTCCACGGACTGAGCAGCAGCGGGCCCGATAAATGGTCAGCTAACGGTGAAATCCGTATCGTCCAAATTAGCGCCATCGACGTTCAACAGCTCGATTTCCATATCAGCTATCTGATCGCCGTCGGCATCAAGCTCCAAGATTTTGGTCTGGCTGTTAAAGCGTCCCGACGCACCGCCGCCGGCAAAGGACTGGCTTTCGTCACCGACGAAGGTGAACGATGCCGCGCCGGTGAATTCTATGGTATCGACCGCCCCGGAAGCGGCATCGGCCTCGAAATCCTTGATGGTGTCACGGTTTCCAGCACCGATACCCGATTCGGCCTGCACAGCCGCGAGATCAAACACGAAACGGTCCGAGCCGCCGTTGCCAAACATGACATCGATCCCAGCACCGCCAATCAGTTGGTCATCGCCGCCATTGCCTTGCAGCGAATCGTTGCCCGCGCCGCCAACCACCGTATCAGCGCCACCGCCGCCCAATAGGTTGTCGTTGCCGTCTTCGCCGAACAGATGATCGCTACCTTCTTCACCAATCAACACATCGTTGCCGATGCCGCCGTGCAGCGTGTCCTTACCTTCATCGCCAATCAAGATGTCGCTGCCCTCATCACCGAACAGCACATCGTTGCCCAACTCGCCGCGCAAGGTGTCGTTGTCGAGGCCGCCGTGCAGGACATCGGCATGGTCACCGCCGTAGAGAATATCGTTGCCGGCGTCGCCAAATAGCTCATCCGCGCCAGCGCCGCCCCAGACCCGGTCGTCGGAGCCATCACCATGGACGATATCGTTGTTGTCGTCCCCATAGAGGAAATCGCGGTCGGCACCACCGTTGATAATGTCCTGGCCGCCGCCGCCTTGGACGGTGTCCGAACCCTCACCGCCGTTGATCACGTCGGCACCGGCGTCGCCCATCAGGCTGTCGTTGCCGAGCCCGCCCGTCAGGTTGTCGTTGCCACTACCGCCAAACAGTTGATCGTCGCCTTCGCCACCATCAAGCCAATCATCACCGCCGCTGCCCATCAAGGTGTCGGCACCCAGTCCGCCAGCGATGCTGTCGCTGTCCGATTGACCATCGAGGACATCATCACCTTCACCGCCAGTCAGCACGTCCATGCCGGCACCCGCGGATATGGTATCGTTGCCGGCACCGCCGGAAAGCTGGTCAGCGCCGTCTGCAGCTGTCAATTGGTCGTCACCGGCGCCGCCGTCGAGCAGATTGTCACCGGCATTGCCGAACAGCTGGTCGTTGCCGAGCCCGCCGATCAGCGTGTCGTTGTCGGCACCACCGCGCAGAGTGTCGTCGCCCTCGCCGCCGTCCAGGACATCCAAACCGCCACCGCCGACAATAGTGTCGGCGCCGAGCCCGCCGGTAATCCAGTCGTTGCCGCCGTTGCCGTTCAGGTTGTCATCCCCGGCGCCGCCGTCGATCACGTCATCTCCCGAGTCACCGGTGATCAAATCGTTTCCATCGGCACCGAAGATGATATCGGCTCCACCACCGCCGGAAACCGTGTCGTCGCCGCTACCGGCATCGATATCGTCAATGCCGGCTTCACCGAAAATCTGGTCATTGCCGCCACCGCCCTCGATCAGGTCCTTGCCGGCACCGCCAATGAGAAGATCATCGCCATCAACACTGGCAACCACCTCAACACCTGCCGTCACAACGGTGGTCGCCGTCGTTTGCGCGCCGCTATCGGGATCGGTGTCTGTCGTCAGTGCGCTGATGGTCAGAGTAAAATTGCCGACGTTCGCCGGCGCTGTCATGGTCAGGCCCGTCAATTGCGCTGGGGTCAGGGAGACTGTCCCGGCGCCGTCATCGGTGCCGGCCGAGAGCGTCACTCCGGCAGGCAAACCAGCGACGCTCAGCGCCAATACTTCAGATCCGTCAAGATCGCCAAGTTGGGTGGATATGGCCAGGGCGCCGCTCAACATGCCGGATACCCCATCCCCGATCAGCGTATCGCCACCGGCGCCACCGGTAAGCGTATCATTGCCGCCGAAACCCTGCAGAGTGTCCTTGCCGTCTGTGCCTTCGATGACATCGTCACCAGCCAACAGATCGAGCAACGCCGGATTGGCGACCGAAAGTGCTGCCATATCGGCAACGGCATCGACGCCAACTGCGGCGACAACGGGCGCGGCGTCGGTCACCAAGCCGGTAATCCGGCTGGTGGCAGCGGCATTGACCGTCAATTCGATATCATCGCTGCTGTCGGCCGGCGGCGTCAACGTCAAGCCGGCCAGATCGGCTGCCGCCAGGGTGTAGGAGCCGTCACCGTTATCGGTGCCGGCGGAAAGCACCGCACCCGCCGGCAAGCCGGCGACGATAATTTCGATATCAAAAAGGTCCGGCGCATTGGTAACCGCGGCGGAAATGGAGAGTGCAATGGCGGTGTCTTCGTTACCGCCCACAGGGGCGATCGCAAGTGCGATATCGGGCGTTAGAAATCCTGGCACCTCTTCGCCGGTTTCGGAATCGATGACCGTGATGTCGATATCTTCGAAATTGCGGACTTCCAGGCCAAGCGCCGCGAAGGCCGCACTAGGGCCGGCATTGCTCGATGCATCGGCGTTATTGAGAATGAAACTGCCGAGATCGACCAGTGCATTGACCACATTGACGTCGGCCAGATCGTCGGTCTGCACCCTGATCGACAACTTGTCCGTACCCAAGCCGCCGTCCATCACGTCGCCACCCGCCTCATCAAAGCTCAGGCGCACGATATCATCGCCGGCTTCGCCATTGATGGTGTCGGCACCGTCACCGCCGATCAGTTTATCGTTCCCGGCGCCGCCGCGCAGATCATCATCGCCGATGCCGCCGCGCAGGATGTCGTCGCCATTGCCGCCCTTCAGCAAATCGTCACCGGCACCGCCGCGTAAATCGTCATCACCGGCGCCGCCGACGAGCTTGTCCTTGCCGCCACGGCCATAAATGACGTCAGCGCCGCCGTTGCCGTAGAGATCGTCCTTTCCCTTGCCGCCATCCAATTGGTCTTGGCCGGCACCACCTTCGAGAACATCATCGCCGAAACCGCCGAACAAACTGTCTTTGCCATCGCCACCGATCAGCAAATCAACGTCCGAAGCCGCCTCCAGATAAGTTTCAATTACTGGTGCGAAGCTGAGATCGATAACAACATCGTTGAAATCGGGCTCGCCATGGCGCCCGTGATGGCGATGATGGCCATGGTGATGGCCATGGTGATGATCGTGATCATCATCGCGGATTCTTTGATCCTCAAACGCCAGACGCATGCCGCCGTCGCCGTTATCGGCAGAAGTCACATGGACTGCGTCGTCGCCGTTAAGCGCCAAATTGCCGGCATCTGCGACGGAATGATACACTGCACTTTTGACTTCCTTGGCACGCCCACGGGAATCAATGAACACCAATTCCGGCTGATCGCTATCCAGCGTTGCCAGAGAACCATCATCGTTACGGAATTCGAAATGGCCTTCATGCATGTGACGAAGCGCTTTTTCGTGCGCGCCGTTGGCCACGATGAACAGGCCGAAACTGTCGCCCGCCGCAAGATCGAGATCGACGCTGGTACCCGGCGTGGTGCCGCCCCAACGGCTTTCCGAGGCATCGCGGAAGATGATCTCAACATCGGTGATCTCACCATTTTCGCCGATTTTGTACATACCGACGGTGTTTCGGTAGCTGGCGTCCTCGCCCACGAAGCTGAGCGACACCGCGTGGTCGTTGGCCATATTGAAATGCGCCGGGTCGACACCCGGTGTCGGCGTCTCGGTGAGGCCGGAAAGATCATGCTCAATCACCCGTTCGCGCTCGACCATGACCTCATCATCAGCGCCACCGATCAAGATGTCGTCACCAGCGCCGCCGTTGAGTGTGTCGTTGCCGGTGTTGCCGTTGATGGTGTCGGCAAGCTCGCCGCCGGTAACGACGTCATCGCCGTCGAGTGCATCGTAGGCCGCGCCTTCCCCGTATTCGGGATCGTCATCCGCCAACATCACGGTGTCGTCGGCGTCGGTGAACAGTGGTGGCGGCTCGGTTGCGACGATGCTGACATCGTCGAGATATCCGCCACGCCCGTCGTCACTGCCGACGGCACGGAATTCCAAGCGGGTCAGGTCGCCCGCACCGTCGAGCTCATAGCTGAAGCTCTGCCAATCCAGGCCCCTGCCGCCGCTGGCGGTGATGGTATCAATGACCTGGCCATCCCACAGAACTTCGATGCCGTTTGATGACGAGCGGCTGAAGGGCGGCGCGGCATAGCTGAAAGACAGCGTGAACGTGCCGGTGCCGCCAGTGGGAACATCTTGGAAGATCGCACTGTTGGTGTTGCGCGCGCCGCTGCCGTCGAGCTCGATATGGCGTGCACCATCGGCGGACGGCAACCAGCGGCTGGCAATGACATCCGGCCCCGGCCCGTCGGCGACCTGCCAACCGGTCAGCTCCGCATTGCCGCGATGATGATGGTGGTGGTGGTGATCGCGATGGCCGCCGCGCCCGCCGCGTCCCCGCGCCTCGGTGACGTCTTCGAAACTTCCATTCAGGACAAGATTTTCGCTATCGATTTTATCAGCCATGGCTGAACATCCCCACAAAAAAGCACTCAAGGGATCGTCAATGTCCCGACCGACGATCATTACGGCGTATGGTTAATATCCCCGCCTTGCGCTCATTAACCATGGCAACCTGACCGCAACCTGAAAACAGCCTGCAAAACCAGGGCCAGCAAGGGGTTAGGACAGGGGTGCGGAGCAAATCTCGGCACCGAAAATTGCGGGTTTGGGCTGCCGGAGACTGAGACAAGGTGAATGGAATGATCGACGGGAATTTTCGACGGCTTATGACCCGATGGAGACATACATGCTGTGACCGGACACATGACTTCAAGCCGTCAGTTGATAGGAAGAAGGGTGGAGCCGAATGGCCCCACCCTTCCTTGTACCCTTACCAACTCAGCGTTTTTACATTCGGATCCGCAATCAGTCCGACAATAGCTTTCTCATTACCCATCTTTACGCCGTCGATGAAGCTGTCAGGTGTCAATCCCGCTGCTTTGCTACAAGCCTGGCAGGCATAGACCGTGCCGCCGTCTTTGATAAAGGCTTGAAGCATTTGCTGTACGTTAGCTTTCATCAATCCGTGGGTATGAGACGGGCGCTTCTTGTCCGCCAAATAAATCCCGCGGACATTCAACCAAATAGCCACCGGTTGTAAGCCGTTTTTCAATGCCTTTTTGTGGGCAAACATAATCGCCTTGGTAGCGGCCCACGTATCATCCGTTGTTAAGTTGACGAATAACCCGGCTTTGGCGTCAGCGGCGTGCGTCACTGATGGGTTGAAGCTGACGAGTAGCGCCAGCGTGATCGACAGAGCAATCGCAGTGTGTTTGAGGTGTTTCATTGTTATGACCTTATCTTGTGGCGCGTCTTAACGTTGGAAGCCAATGCTTCTCCGTTAACGCGTAAATTGTAGTGAGCTCTCTATAAGTTCAGGTCATAAAGGGCGGCGCCCGAGGCCAGATGCGAGAATCCTTTCGCATGATGGCCAAAGATGCCGCTGTCGCAAAATACTCTACGGTTTGCGGATTGAAATATACGCATTCACCAGAGCGACGACTTGGTGCCGATAAACGCGCAGCTTCAACGCTGATACAAACCGCACAATTGGTTTCGTCGGACGTTTCCTGGCGACTCTTCCCAGGTTCTTCACCCGGATAGACGAGACGTGGGCCAAACTGTGTGCAAATGACTAAGGGTTCTGATGAATGGAAAGACGGCAAGGCCAGTCCCAGCGGAATCGCCCCCTGAAAGATGAGGGCTAATATGGCGACCCATGTTGGAAAAGTCCGAGAGAGTTTCACTTGAGCGATCTTTGTACAATAAATTATTGTATAATATTAGATGCTTTCATCTTAGAAAGCCACCAACTATTCGGCTCGACGAAGCCTTTTGATGCCAAACATCTCAAGTGCTGTAAATTCTATCGATAGACGATCGGTAGACCCTTCGAATGGCTGCCAGTGCAACGTCCGTTTATGGCTAGAAACGGCTGTCATATTTGTTAACAGTGTTTGCAGGCTCTCCAAACTCAACCCATCCTCAAGCCCGGCCACAACGAATTTGGACAGATTGCCCACAGATGGCCAATTGCGATTACTCGCCAATATTTGCGCTCACGACTGATCTCGCCCTTTGAGTGCCCCCCCTCAAACCCACCTTCTCGGTCCGAACAAGATAATGGCTATAACGTTTAGGGAAACGCGGGCTCATCCACGCCTGGCGCCCAGGCCGGGTATTTCTGCATGATGTGAAGGAATAAATCAGATTCTAAAATGCCGTCCAACCAGCGCTGCACGCCCGGGAGGTTTTGCGCATCGAACCAATCTCGGTCCGTATTGGCGAGCTGGCGGATGAACGGCGCGACAGCGGCATCGGCCAGGGTGAACCGGCCACCACATAAATACGCGCCCTCGGCCAAGCGGGCGTCGAGCTTTTCGATAAACTTCAATCCGTGAGTGCGATGATCAATCGGGTCCGCGCCCTCTTCTTCATAGCGGTTGGCGTATTTATAGCGATCCAAATGTTCTTTGAACGGGCCATCGTTTTCGGCAATCAGCCCTAATACCTCATCGGCGTCACTGGCCGCACTGGCTGCGCTGGCTACACTAGCCATCGGCGCAAGCCAGCCGTCGGGGTCATGCAGGCCCAATGCCCAACGCATGATGTCATAGCTTTCATCCAAAACTTGTCCGTCCGGCAACACCAGCACCGGCACCTTACCTTTGGGAGACGCTTCGAGCATTTCTGGCGGCTTATCCCTCAGCACCACTTCGCGCAGTGCACAGCTTTGTTCGCTGACCGCAATCGCCATGCGGGCGCGCATCGCATAGGGACACCGCCGGAACGAATACAAGATCGGGATTTGATCGCCCATGCGCGCTATGCCCCGCCCGCGCCTTTCTTGGGGGTGTCATCAAATACCGCGCCGACGTGCGCCACGCCCAGCACTTCGGCACGTTCCATCTGTGCTTGGCGGGCAGCATAGCGGTGGCGCTGATCATCGGTGCGCTCGCTGATACAGTGTTCGCATGATACACCCGGCACGTAGCTGGGCGATTGACGTTGTTGTTTGTTCAAGGGGTGACGGCAGGCATGGCACAGCTCGTACTCGCCGATTTCCAGCCCATGCGTGACCGCAACGCGCTGATCGAACACAAAGCAATCGCCCTGCCACAGGCTCTCGGTTTCAGGCATGTCTTCCAAGTATTTCAAGACACCACCCTTGAGATGATACACATCCTCAATCCCTTCGCCCTTGAGGTACGAGGTGGATTTTTCGCAGCGGATGCCGCCCGTGCAGAACATGGCGACTTTCTTGCCTTCAAGCTCGGCGCGGTGCGCTTCGAACCATTTCGGGAAATCTCGGAATGTCGGCGTTTCGGGATTGATCGCGCCGGCAAAGGTGCCGATCCCGACCTCGTAGTCGTTACGGGTATCGATGACGATGGTATCGGGATTGCTGATCAGGTCGTTCCACTCAGCAGGGTCGACATAGGTGCCGACATTGGCCACCGGATCGACACCCTCGACCCCCAGCGTGACGATTTCTTTCTTGAGCCGCACTTTCAGCCGATAGAAGGGCATTCCATCAGCGTGCGACTCCTTGTGCTCAAGCGCGGCGCAGCCCGGCAACGCCCGCAAGGCGTCCATTGCCGCATCGATGCCGGCGCGCGAACCGGCCAGTGTGCCGTTCACCCCCTCATGGGCCAACAACACCGTGCCCAGCACGTCATGCGCCGATAACACCGACAGCAACGGGCCGCGCAATGCAGACGGGTCGTCAAAGCGCGTAAAATGATAGAATGCGGAAACAACAATATCGGTCATCGAAGCCTCGGTCATGGTCGGTGAAGTAGGTCGGTAATATAGCCTGTAAAATGGGCCAGAAAAACGAGCCGAAAATGCGAAGATATAATAGGCAGCCCAGCTCAGGGTGCACAGTCATTACTTGGGGTCACTTCTGCAACTGGCTTTTGGAAGACGGTCTTTCAATCTCCAAACCATTCCCGCCGCCGGATCAAAAGCGGGCAAGCCGGAATCGTTGGAGCGCACTCAATATAAGAAATAGGAATTTATTGCCTTTTTGGAAATTAATGCTATATTTGCAATGCGGCATGGCCATAAGGCGGTGCGGGCACGCTATTTGACATCGTAAATATGTTCAGCGCCGGGACCGAGCTGTTTGGGGTTGGGGCCGGTCAAATAACCCTTGCGTCTGATTGCTGAGGAAATTGGGTTCGTTCCCCAGATTTTTTTATAAACTTATTAAAATCAACAGATTCCAACCCGCGTTTTTGACGCAGAATATGCCTGCTGGTGGCGATGTCAGAGGCGCTCTTCCCAACTGGCTCGCCACTCGGGGAAGTCTTCGGCGGCCATGGGTTGGGCGACGAAGTAGCCTTGCGCTTCGTCGCAGCCAAGGTCGGCGATCAAATCCCAGTCTTCTTGCGACTCGACCCCTTCGGCAACCACATGCATGTCGAGTTTGCGGGCCAGATCGATACTCGATTCCAAAATCGCATGGCTGGCGCCATCGGTGGCGGCGCCCGTGACGAAAGCCTTGTCGATCTTCATCTCCGTGAACGGGCAGCGCTTCAATTGTTCCAGCGATGAAAACCCGGTACCGAAGTCATCAATCGCCAGGCTGACACCTTTCAGGCGCAGCCGGGCCAAGGTATCGAGGATACGCACCAAGCCATGCATGACCTGGCTCTCAGTGACTTCCAGCGTCAGGTTGGTTGGCGGCAGCCCCGCCGCTGCGGCGGTCTCAACCACAAACTCCGGCAGCATGATATCATCCAAATCATCGACGGCGGCGTTGAACGAGATATTGACGTCTTTGTCGGCATCGCTCCAAGGCGCGACGGCATTCACCACGCAGGCACACACGATCCCCGTAAGATCGTGAATCACACCGCCTTCTTCCGCCACCGGCACGAACGATTCCGGCGTCAACAGGCCGTGCGTCGGGTGCAGCCAGCGCACCAGGGCTTCAGCGCCCACCACCTTGCGGGTTTTTACCGAAACCTTGGGTTGGAACATGACGTCGAATTGACCACCATCCATACCGGCTCGGATTTCCGCCACATTGACATGCACCACCTCAGCGGCACCACCAATGGCCGAAGCCGAAGCGAACCTTTGGAAATCGTCCATCAGCTTGCGGATGCTGTCGCCGGTGATGGGTTTTTGCAGAGCGCCCAGGAAATTCAAATTGTGCGCACGGGCCAGGCTGTCGACGACATCAAGGGTGCGCCGCTCGACGCCGCTGATGATGGCGATGCCGCCGGCGAACTCACGGGCCGCCAAATGGCGCAAAAACTCGATCCCGTCCATGCCGGGCATGTTGAGGTCCGAGATCAGCAGTTCAAATTGCTCGCCGTTATCCAGGCGCTCGAGGGCGTGGCGGGCTTGGGATTCGCGAACCACTTCGAAAATCCCTCGGGTCGCGAGAATGCCTTGGATAACATCCAGGACCAATTCCTCGTCGTCCACACAGAGCACCCGCAAACGATTGACCTCAGGATTGTTGTCCGCGCTCATCCAGCGTCGTCCCTTGTCTGCCGTTCATACCCACGCATGCGGCAGCTTCGCTCATTGAACACACAATTGCACGCGCGAAAAGGCCGGCACTACCGCAATGGCGGCGCCGGCCAAATCATCGCGATCAAATGCTGGTTCAGGCGGCGGCGCGAATGGCGGCAGCCTTCACTTGTTCGTTAACGTGCTGCTCAAACTGCTCGAAATTTTTCTCGAACAACTCGGTCAGATGCCGTGCTTGGGCATCGTAGGCATCCTTATCCGCCCACGTATTGCGTGGGTTGAGGATTTCCGTCGGCACGTTCGGGCACGATTGCGGGACCAACACACCGAAGTTCGGGTCGGCCACAAACTCGACACCATCAAGCTCGCCATGAAGCGCTGCATTCAGCATCGCCCGCGTGAAAGAGATTTTCATTCGCTCGCCAACACCATAACCACCGCCCGACCAGCCGGTATTCACCAGCCAGCACTTGGCGTTGTGCGCCGCCATCTTTTCGCCCAGCAGCTTGGCATAGACGGTCGGATGGCGCGGCATGAACGGCCCGCCAAAACAGGTCGAAAACGTCGCCGACGGTTCCTTCACACCGCGTTCGGTACCCGCCACTTTCGCTGTGTAGCCGCTCAGGAAGTGGTACATAGCCTGGTCCGGCGTCAACTGGCTGATCGGCGGCAAAACGCCGAAAGCATCGCACGTCAGCATGACGATGTTTCTCGGATGCCCCGCTTGGCCGGATTCGGATGCGTTGGAGACCTTAGCAATATCGTACGACACGCGACCGTTCTCAGAATGCGCGGAATCGAAGAAATCCAGCTCGCGCGTTTGCGGGTCCATGACCACGTTCTCAATGATCGAGCCGAATGTATGGCAGAGATCATAGATTTCGGGTTCCGCTTCGTGGGTGAGGTTAATGGTCTTGGCGTAACAGCCGCCCTCGAAGTTGAATACGCCGTCGGAACCCCAACCGTGTTCGTCGTCACCGATGAGGGTGCGCGAACTATCAGCGGAAAGTGTCGTTTTGCCGGTGCCGGAAAGACCGAAGAATACGGCTGAATCGTTCTCCGCGCCGATATTGGCCGAGCAGTGCATGGGCAGCACGCCTTGTTCCGGCATCAGGTAGTTCATGATCGAGAAGATCGACTTCTTGATTTCACCCGCATACGCGGAACCGCCGACCAAGATCATCCGGCGCGCCAGATGAACCAGAATGAAGGTTCCCGACGTGGTGCCGTCGGCAGCCGGATCGGCCGTCAGACTGGGCGCCTGCAGGACCGTGAATTCAGGCTCGAAATCTTCAAGCGCGTCTGCCGGCGGCTGAATGAACATGTTGCGCGCAAACAAATTGTGCCAGGCGTTTTCGCTAATCTGGCGGATGCGCAGCCGATGATTCGGGTTGGCGCCGCAGTAGCAGTCCTGCACGAACACGTCCTTGCCGTTCATATGCGCAAGCACTTTCGCCAAAACGCCATCGAAATGCGCTTCGCTGATGGGCCGGTTCACATTGCCCCACCAGATGTCATCCTTGGTGGTGGGTTCTTCGACCACGAAACGGTCATTCGGGGATCGCCCCGTATGTTCGCCGGTCAGCGCGATAAAGGCGCCGTGCTTTGTCAGCTGGCCTTCCTTGCGCTGCATTGCTTGTTCAAACAATGGCGCTGCACTGAGATTCCAGTACGCTGTCTTGACGCCATCAAGGCCATGATTAGCCAAGCCGTATCGGCTGGGCCGCACCCCTAGGTTTTCCACATTGCTCTCCCTAGCAAAAATTGAAGGTGGCCGCGTTCACCACCTGTTGGATACATCGAATCTAATCGATTCATAGACTCGCCTTTCACGAGTCTCAACACCAATGTGACTCTTTTTTTAAGGGATGCTTTCAGACCCGTGCTTGGTTTGCCAGGGCGACTAATATATCACGCGCGCCCGCCGCGTCCGAGATCGGTTCTGGAAACGTCAAACGAGCGTGACGGTTATCCAATAAAAGATCCACGCCATCGGGATCAATACTCTCGATTCGCCACCCGCCGCCGCGTCGGCCGAGCAGTTTGGTGGCGTACAATTCCACCGCATCCGCGTGCTCGGTGTTCATATGCTCAATGATGCCATCCGCTGATGCAGAAATAGCTTTTGAAGCGTTGGAATCGGCCATGACGAAACGACCACTTAACCATTGCGCCTTGGCAAATCCGCCGACCCAATGCGCCCGATCGATGCTCATGCGATAGAAATTGAAATCGCCGAAACCGGCGTACATCTGGGCCTCTGGGTGCATCTGGAGAAAACGGGCGGCGAGCTTTGGCTTTTTCGTAGCTCTGATTTTTCCGAGCACGCTAACCCTCGGGCCGCGTTGCGGGTTGGCATGTCGGGAGGCTTGCTCGAACAGCAACGACGCGCGGTTGTCGGCATTTAGATTTCGGGTGTGATCGGCCAGCGTGGAAAACAGCATCAACGGGCTACCGTCCGCGTCGATAGCGACCGTCACCAGCGAACCATAGGGCCAACCGTCGGCATTAGGTAGATTGGTGGAAAGCACCGCTGAACGGCATGAGCGCATCAATTGCCGGATGGCAAAACCGCGTTCCGTACGTGTCGGTGCCACGCGCTTAGGGCCTCGTCACGCCGGTTCGAACCGGTCGTAGAAGTATCCGGCAAGTCCCCCCAGCACCATCCAAAACAAGCCGTTCACGACCAGCGATGTGACGGCGAACTGGGCAGCCAACTCCGCCGGCACGTTGCCGGCCTCCATCACAGGATGCGGCGCTCCGTAGGCGTGTGGCGCGATCAGCAACAAAGCGGCAAGCGCCTTCGACAACGCACCAGGCGCGAAAAAAATCAACGCCAACGCGACCGATGCGAACATTGCCGTTCCCAGCCACCAGGCCTGCCGTTCGCCCAACTCCGCCGCCACCATGCCCGGCAACTCCGGCGGCGAACCCAATGCAGGCGCGATGAAGAGCGCCGCAAACCCGCAAAGGCCCCACACGATCCCATTTTGCCAATCGATATGCCGTCCGCTGATGGCCATAGCCCCGACCAGCAGGAACGAAAATCCTATCGCGGTGATCACGTCGGCCAATAAGGAATAGGCATGACGCGTAAAATCCACCGCTTGTTGATGCTCTTGAGTAGCGGCGTTCGGCGCGGCGGCTTCACCGCTCTCAAAAACCTCGGCGTGCAAAATCAACGGCGTGGTCTGCCACATATGCAAAACGAACACAGCAAGGCCGGCCAGCGCCCCAGCGAGGAGCGCCGTCATCACAATCCGTTGCATGGAAGCTCCCCTAGTGGCAGGGGACGGCGAAAGCGTGCCTGACGTCGTGCGCCGCGTCGTGGACCGTCTGGGAATTGGCGAATCCCGCCCCCATTACGATAAAGGCACCAAACACCAAAGCAACCACTGCCGGCAGCTTGGAAGATGTTTGTTCGACAACGGCTTGCGCCTGAGATTGAGTCTGTTCTTTGATCATGGCCATAACCCTCCGTTACGGATCAATTTAACACACAGTATGAACACACATTCACACCCGACGGCAGGTCTCCTGGCTAGCGGATCATTGTTTCGATTCGGCCTTCCCGGAAAACCAGTGGCCCTGGTGAATCGAACTCACCGCAGACAGTTGCGGGGGCAGCTGTGGTTGGAAGCGCCTAGCTTAGGTCCGCGTCCACCACATTCCCTATTAAGCCCCAGGCTTTGTCGCCTTTGCGGGGGCACCATCTATGGGGCATATTAGAAGCCGTGCTGTTCGCCGTCAATCAATCATGAACAGATCGCCACAAACGGGCTATAATTTCGCCACAATGGGCTCCTAGGTTTGGCCTAATGTTTCGAACAACGAGGATTTCCATGCCCCACACCATTGCCTTGGTCGATGACGACCAGAATATTTTGGCCTCGCTTTCCGCCGCTTTGGAAGACGAAGGTTACGCGGTCGATACTTATGGCGACGGCGAGGAAGCGCTGAGCGGTATCGGAACGCGACCGGTGGACTTAGCGATTCTCGACATCAAAATGCCGCGCATGGACGGCATGGAACTACTGACCCAGCTTCGCCAACGCGATACTTTGCCGGTGATCTTTCTTACTTCCAAGGATGATGAAGTGGATGAAGTCATGGGGCTTCGGCTGGGTGCGGACGACTATATCAAAAAGCCGTTCTCACAGCGGTTATTGCTGGAGCGCATTCGAGCCGTTTTACGCCGCCACGAAGCTGCCAACAAAGACACCGACGGCGATCAAATTATGCGCCGTGGCGACTTGGTGCTCGATCCGGCCCGGCATCTTTGCACCTGGAAAGGCGACGAAATCAACCTGACTGTGACCGAGTTCTTGCTGGTGGAGGCCTTGGCGCGCCGCCCCGGCCACGTCAAAAATCGCGATCAATTGATCGACGCCGCTTATGGCGAGCACATCTACGTTGACGACCGCACCATCGATAGTCACGTAAAGCGATTGCGCCGTAAATTCAAAGCCGCCGACGACGATTTCCAAGAAATCGAGACGCTGTACGGCGTCGGTTACCGCTACCGCGCGGACTAGAGCATTTTTCGTGACGCGGGGGAAACCGGAAACATCGGGAACACGACGACGGGAACGATTGGTCTCGCCGATCACGCGGCGCATCTTAGCCATCAACATGCTGGCTCTTGCCTTGCTCGTCGCCGGCATATTGTATTTGGACGAGTACAAAGACAACTTGATCAAGGCTGAACTCAATGCCCTAGCCACGCAGGCCGAAATGTTTGCCGTTGCGTTGAGTGAAGCGCCAGTGACGGAACTGGCCACGGGGCAATATCGTGTATCGGAAATCTCCAATCAAATGGTACGCCGTCTGGTCAAGACGACCGGCACGCGGGCGCGGTTATTCGACGGGTCCGGACGCATGCTTGCCGATTCGCGTCGCCTGAACGGCGCTGGCACTTCGATTACGATACAGGAGTTGCCGCCACCCGCGGACCCGGAAGGCCTCTTGGAGCGTGGGTTGGATATGTTCGACCGCGTTGCCGGCCGTTTATTCGGCGCGCCCAGTTACCCACCCTATCACGAACGTGCACGCCAGCACGGTCGCGATTACCCTGAAGTGGTGGCGGCGCTCGACGGGCATTTCGTCAAACTGGTTCGCGCGCTTGACCGCGAGCGCCTTTTGCTCGGTGTAGCGGTGCCAGTGCAACGCTACAAACAAGTGCTTGGCTCGCTGCTTCTTACCAAGGATTCGGCGACGATTGATGCTGCCGTATTCGAGACGCGGCTCGATATCCTGCAGGTCTTTGCCGTGGCCTTGGCTGTGACAGTGTTGTTGTCGATTTATTTAGCCGGCACTATTGCGCGCCCGCTACGGCAATTGGCAGCCGCCGCCGAGCGCGTGCGGCGCGACCACAGTCGCCGCCACATCATCCCCGATATGGCGCACCGCGACGATGAGATCGGCGAGTTGGCAGCCACGCTCAAGGACATGACGGAAGCGCTTTGGCTGCGCATGGACGCGATCGAAGCCTTCGCCGCAGACGTGGCGCATGAAATCAAAAACCCTCTGACGTCGCTGCGCAGTGCTGTGGAAACCACCGCTCGCCTCAAAGATCCCGATCAGCAACGCAAACTGATGACCATCATTGAGGAAGACGTGACCCGGCTCGACCGGCTGATCAGCGACATATCCGATGCGTCACGCCTGGATGCCGAGCTGTCCCGTGCCGAAACCACCGATATCGATCTCATGGCCATGCTTGATACTTTGGCCGACATCCACAACTCAACTGGCGCTTCGGACCACCTAGTGCAGGTCAACGGCCCTCCAACCGGGGCCATTCATGTCGATGGCATGGAGAGCCGATTGGCTCAGGTGTTTCGAAATTTGATCGCCAACGCCGCCTCCTTCAGCCCCGCAAACGGCGTCATTTCGATCTCCGTCATCTCCGAGAATGGCGAGGTTCAAATAAAAGTTGAGGATGAAGGTCCGGGCATTCCCGCCGGAAAAGAGCAAGCCATCTTCGAGCGCTTTTATTCGCAGCGCCCCGAGAGCGAGAAATTCGGCACCCATTCCGGTCTGGGGCTCAGCATATCAAAGCAGATCATTGAGGCCCATGATGGTACAATTGTCGCAACCAACCGCACAAATGACGAAGGGAGCCTTGCCGGCGCCCGCTTTCGCGTCGCATTGCCCATTGCCAGATAGCCAAACGCCATGACACCACAAATCTCCGATCAAATTCATGCGACCTGCATCGCCATTGACGGCCAGGGCGTGTTGCTTCGAGGCGCCTCAGCTAGCGGTAAATCCGACTTGGCGCTGCGCCTGATTGATGCTGGTGCTGAATTGGTTGCTGACGACCGGGTTGATCTTCAATCGTCGGACGGCATCCTCCGTGCCGCTGCACCAGCCCAGTTGACAGGCCTGCTGGAAGTGCGAGGGATCGGTATTTTACGGTTTGCAGCAAGCCAAGACGCGCCCGTCGCGGTCATTTGTGATTTGAGCCCATTTAAAGAAATCGAGCGTTTGCCCGTAGAAAGACACGTCGATTTATTGAACGTCAAAATCCCCGCTTTCTCCATCGATCCGTTTGAACCCAGCGCCATGAACAAAGTGCAGCTTGCGCTGGCACTATCCAACGGCTCTATAATGCGCGGCGATGACACAACCTAACCTCACATTGACCGACACCCAGGTCGTTCTGATCACCGGCATTTCTGGCGCCGGGAAAAGCTCCGCACTCAAGGCGTTGGAAGATCTCGGCTACGAAGCCATCGACAATGTTCCGATCTCGTTGATTCCGAGACTTGTTGCAGCAGACGGTGATATTCGCGCCATCGCCATCGGCGTCGATATCCGAACCCGCGATTTTGATGCCGACGCGTTTCTCCGTGAACTCAAACTGCTGGGCACGCGCGGAGATTTGGATGTACGAATGCTGTTTATCGATTGCAGCGACGATATCCTTATCGAGCGTTTCGGTGAAACTCGCCGCCGCCATCCACTAGCATCAGACCGTCCGATCAGCGACGGCCTGAAACAAGAGCGCGAACTTCTGGCGCCACTGACACAACGCGCCGATATGGTCATCGACACCACCGAAATGCACGCCCGCGCATTGAAACAATTGCTGCAAGAACGATTTGCACTCAGTGGACGTCCGGAGTTGACCATTTGTCTGACATCATTTGGATTTAAGAACGGCTTGCCGCGCGATGCCGATCTGGTGTTTGACGTCCGGTTTTTACGCAACCCGCACTATGAACCGAACCTTCGATCGAAGACCGGGCGTGATTCAAGTGTGGCGGATTTCATAGAACGAGACGATGGCCTGGAGACATTTTTCGGCAATCTGACTACATTACTGCAACCCTTGATCCCGCGCTATGCAGCGGAAGGCAAAAGCTACCTGACGGTGGCCATCGGGTGCACCGGCGGTCGACATCGTTCCGTCTATATGGCCGAACGCCTCGCGGATTGGCTTGGCGATCAAGGGCATTCTCTGCAATTGCGCCACAGAGACCTGGAAATCACGGAAAAATAAGACCACAATCGCCGCCGGTGCGCCGTTCGGGTGTGGCGGACCGAACGTCATATTAAGGGGAGAGCCCAAATCAATGATTGGCATGGTACTCGTCACCCACGGTCGACTGGCGGATGAATTGATCTCTGCGCTGGAGCACGTGGTCGGACCACAGGAATACGTCGCGTCAGTATGTATCGGCCCAGATGACGACATGGAACAGCGCCGGCGTGAAATCCTGGAGCAAACCCGCAATATGGACACCGGCGACGGCGTTGTATTACTGACTGATATGTTTGGTGGCACGCCGTCCAATCTGGCGATATCCGTGATGGACAATGTCAACGTCGAAGTCATTGCCGGCGTCAACCTGCCGATGCTGATTAAACTGGCGTCGGTTCGTTCGTCACAACCTCTGGCCGAAGCCGTCGGCAGCGCCCAAGAAGCGGGCCGCAAGTACATCAACATCGCGTCGCAATTGCTGGCGCAAGATCAAACGTGAACGAGATCAGGCGTACCGCGCGGATCGCCAACCAACGCGGTTTGCATGCACGAGCGGCTGCGAAGCTTGCCGCCTTGGCCGGACAATTTGACGCCGTCATCACCGTATCCAAAGGTGGCCAGACAGTTTCAGCACGTTCGATCATGGGGCTGATGATGCTCGCCGCCTGTATCGACTCGGATGTTGAACTGAATGCCACAGGATCCGATGCCGAAGCCGCACTTGAAGCCATCTCCGACTTGATCGCCGACCGCTTCCAGGAGGACTGACCCATGGGAGCAGCGATGAAGGGAGCGGCGATGAAAAAGTATCGCGGATTAGGCGTTTCCGGCGGCATTGCTATCGGCGCGGCGCATATCCGTGAAGCCGGCAGCATGGAGATTCCCGAATACGCGGTCGCCAAGGCCAAGGTGAAAGCCGAACGCGAACGCTTAGCGGGTGCCGTAAAGCTGGCGAAACGTCAGGTACGGCGATTGCAAAACCGCGCCCAGACGATGCAAGGCGCCGCAGCCGAGGAATTGGGTTTTCTGCTTGATGCCTACCAGCAAATGCTAAGCGATTCTCGGTTGGTCCGCGGCGCAGATGCGCGCATCAAAAGCTTGCGTATAAACGCCGAGGCAGCCGTACAGCACGAAATTGCGGAGATCGCCGCAACGTTCCAGGCTATGGACGATGCCTATATCGCAGCCCGGCTGGACGATATTCGCGAAGTCGGCAACCGCATCAATCGCAACCTTACCCGCAAGGTGCTGAGGCCGTTCTCCAGCGCACCCAAGGGCAGCATCATCATTGCCGACCTGCTCAGCCCTGCCGACATGGCACAGATCGACCCGGGGCGCATTGCCGGTGCGGCGACCGTGCTTGGCGGCGCAGAGGGCCACGCGGCGATCATGGCGCGCGCGCTTGGTCTGCCGGCTGTGCTCGGCATCGAGGATTTGTTGTCGAACGTCAACGTCGGTGACGAAATCATCGTCGACGGCACCACTGGCGAGGTTATCACCAACCCAACCAAGGGCGTTCTTGAACGATATGGCCGACGAAGAGGTGCGCTTTTACGAAAAACTCGGCAGCTCGACCGCCTGCGGCGGCAGCCGGCTATCAGTCGCGATGGCACTCAATTCACCTTGCTAGCCAATGTGGAATTGCCGATGGAAATGCCCATGGTCGCACAAGCCGGCGCCGAGGGAATCGGCCTGTTGCGTAGCGAATTTATGTTCATGAATCGTGACACGCCGCCCGATGAAGAAGAACAGTACCAGATGCTACGAAAGTTGGTCGAAGGCATGCAGGGAAGCACGGTCACTTTCCGCAGCCTCGATATCGGCGCGGACAAGCCCGTTCAAGCCGCCATGGGTGAGATGGACGACAGTGCGGCATCCGCGCTGGGGCTCAGAGGCATCAGATTGGCGTTATTGAACGGCAACCTTCTGGAGACACAGTTCTGTGCCGCATTACGTGCCGCCAACCATGGGCCTGTGCGGATTTTGCTGCCGATGGTCAGCACCACGTCTGAAGTGCTACAAGCGCGCAGCATACTGAAAGCAGCCGCTAAAAAGCTAAAGCGCCGCAAAATTGCAGTTCCAGACCCGCTGCCGCCACTGGGCGTGATGATAGAAGTGCCCGGCGCCGCGTTGGCAGCCGATGCGTTGGCCCAAGTGAGTGATTTTTTTGCCATCGGGTCGAACGATCTAACGATGTATACCCTGGCCGCCGACCGCGCCAACGAACACGTTGCGCATCTGTTCAACCCGCTTCATCCTGCGGTGCTTCGGTTAATACAGTTCGCCACCAGTGCGGCGTTGCGCGCCCGCATTCCGATTAGCATCTGCGGTGAAATTGCCGGCGACCCCAGATTCACGGCATTACTGGCGGGTCTCGGTCTTCAAGAGCTGTCCATGACGCCGTCGAGCATTCCGCTCGTCAAACAGCGGATACGTAAAATGGATTCCGTCTCGGCAGCGGCGCGGGCGCAATTGATTATGGATCAGACCGACTCGGGTCGAATCGCGACGCTACTCGATGACTTCAATAGCCTGGCTTGAATCGATCCTGTTTGATCGCGCTGCCAGTCCAATTACCGGCGGCTCACCGAAATCGACGATCGGTATACCGTCGGGTGAATACCAATCGATCATGTCCTGGGCGCGCTCCAGGTTTTTTTCGGTGACGGCAGCCAACCGATAAAGCTTGCGTGCTCGGTAGACTTTGAGCGCCTCCTCAAAAGCCGCAGCAGCGCTATCCAAGCGCTCGGGGTTGCGGGCCTTTTTCCCCAGCAAAAACAGGGCAGACCCCAGATTGTTCTGCGCCGCGGCCCAAGCCAACGGTGTCTTGCGCCGGTCACGAACTTCAAGAACGGCTCGGCAGGCGTTCACTGCCGTAGCCAGCGCTTCCAGGCTTTTCACGTGCTCGCCGAACACCTGTGCTGCCTGGCCAAACGCCGCCATGACTTCGGCCCAACGTTCAGGGGTGTGCTTACGCGAATACGCTTTCAACGCATTTCGATGATGCCGGAGCGCGCGACGCAACACATCCGTGTCGCCGCTCTCAAAGCCGAGTTTGTAGTGAATGGCGCCGAGTTTGTAGTGAAGCGCGGCCCAATCCAGTGGATAGGTCTCGCGCGACAAAGTGTCCAGCGCCGCCAGAGCTGCCGCCGCGGCCTCATCGTAGTGCTCGGCGCCGCCACCTTCTTCGGCGCGCATAAAAGCAATAGCACTCAAATGCTTGTGGGCAATCGCCCAATCGATCGCCGCCTCATCCCCCGACAGCAAACCAAGTGCCTTGTGGTAGATGTTATAGGCTTGGTCGAGGCGCGCCATATCGCGGGTTTGCGCCCAAAGCGCCGCGTGCACGTTGCCTTGGCAAAGCATCATGCCGGCGCGCTCGCGCGCTCCCAATGTTGGTTCGGGTGCAGCCATGGCCTTGTCTACCGCTTCGGCGACTTCGGGCAGAATGGCTGTGCGCATTTCAGCTTGTTCACCACGTTTCGGACGTGTCGCGCTCAGAGCTACGCCGTGCAGCAATTCTGCGGCGGCGGCGTCAAAATTCAAGGGCAGAGGCAAATCCGTAGCCAGAGAAAAGGCACCCGGCAGCCGCTCATCCCAATCACCACGGGCGACGAAATGCAGATGCATCGCCATGCCGCCGGTCGGCACATGCCCCCAAATCAACAAGTCGCCATCGTGCTGACGCAGCAATCGCCGACCGCTTCGGTTGATGCGCAATAACTCGCGCGCCAATCCTTTGTTCACGTCGATTTCCAGGGTTGTGTCGATAAGCTTGACGCGGATGGCGCGAAATTGTTCCAGCGCCGCCACAACAAGTCGCGCCTGGGCGTTCCCTTCATCGCCACCAAGCTTGGCCACGCGCACTTCAATGCGACCCTCCGGCGGATGAACGGAATACATCATGCGCTGAAACAAGCCCGGCGCTTCGGCAACAGGAGGACGAGTTGAAACATTGCTCGCTCGTTCACGACGTCCGCCAAAGCGCTCAAGCAGCCGGCTTATAAATCCACTTCTCTGACGCCCGCCACGCGTAGGGCCAGCAGTAGCCTCTCGAACAATCGAGCGAACCACCACCGCACCGACGGCCCGCGCCGTCTGATCTCGAACACCGCCTTCGATGAGCCCTTGTTCGCCGAACATTTCACCGGTTCTCGCGACGCCGACACGGGTATCGCCTTCGGGCCCGTCAGCCAACAGCTCAACGGCACCGGACAGCACCTCAAACGCGCGATCGCTGTCATCTCCTTCGCGGTAGATGACTTGCCCGTTGGTAAAGCTTTGTTTCCGTTTGGCCACGCCGTGGTTCCGAACCCTGTCCATTCAAGCAGGCGAGAAACCCCAAAAGGGGTTTTCCGGCCTATGCCGATTTCAGCACGAATAGACAAATATTCGGTTAACGTTAGATGACCACCGGCGATACCGGTTTTAGCCCCAGTTCTTCTCGTAGCGCTTTGCGGATACTCGAGAAAACGCCATTCCAGCCGCCGGGCTCAATCTGCCGGAATAGGCGATGATTTGGATACCAAGGCGTGGTGTCGGATTCGAGCTGCCAACGCCAGTCCGGCGCGAAAGGCACGGCAACCCAAGTGGGTTTTCCGAGTGCGCCGGCCAAATGCCCCACGGCCGTATCAACCGTGATCACCAAATCCATCTGCTCTAGGACGGCAGCGGTATCGGCAAAATCGCGCAGGCGCGGTGCCAGGTTCATGATCAACCCTTCGCAGCCGTGCGCCTTGATGTCGGCTTCGTGCGGACCTTTTTGCAGGCTGTAGACCGTGATGCCGGGAATACCCAATAGTTCGACAAACTGTGTAAACTCGCACGTACGATTTGCGTCGTTCTTGTGTGTCGGACGGCCAGCCCACGCAATACCGACACGGAATTGTTTATCGAGCGATGGCGGTAATTTCAGTGTCTCCATTTCCGGCGCGCTCAAATAAGCGCCATCAAATGGGATGGTTTTTAGTGTCGTGCCGAAGATGCGCGCCAACGACATCATCGGCACATAGGCGTCGAACTTGGGCAACGCAGCGCCCCGGTCGATGACTTTGTCCACGCCTTCGATGCCGGAAAACAGTCGCGCTAGTTCGGGCTGCACTTCAAGTACGATGGCCGCGCCACCGGTGCGTTCCTTGAGCATGGGCAGGTAGCGGGCAAATTGCAGCATGTCGCCGAAGCCCTGTTCTTGGTGCACCAGGAGCGTCTTGCCCTTCAGCGCTTCGCCTGTCCATTCAGGCTGTGCATAACCGCGCGGCGGGCTGCGGTCCAATCGCCAACGCCATTCGTATTCCGCGAAACCAGGGCCGTAATCGCCTTTGGTCAATAGCGTCAACGCCCGGTCCCAATGACAATCCACATGATCAGCCCGCAGCGACAAGGTTTTGCCAAAGCAGGCCAGCGCCTGGTCAACTTGTCCCAAATCCCGCAGCGTCAGGCCCAAATTATAATAGGCTTCCGGATTGGAGGGAGCCAACTTGACCGCTTGTTGGTGCGCTGCGACCGACGTCTGGAGACGGCCCATTTCACGCAACGCATTGCCCATGTTGGAATACACAGAAGCACTGCCGGGCCGCAGCACCAACGAGCGCCGATAGCACGCGACGGAGGCCTCAAGCTTACCTTGTGTGCGAAGCGCAACGCCCAAATTATTGTAGACGTCGGGGATCGTAGCATTCAGAAAAAGTGAGCGGTTATAGCCATCTATCGCCGCATCGAGATCGCCGCCCTGGTGTGCTTCCGCAGCTTCAGAGAAAATCCGCGCCGCTTCGCGTTCGCGCAAGGCACGGCGTTCCTCTTGTGAAAGTGCGCGCCAGGCGGCCACTTGTTCCGGCGTCGGCCCAACGGGTAAATCTTCTGGCAAATTTTCGGGTAATTTCCCTGGGCCGGCGGAGGTTGTGGGTTGTTCCGTTTTTTTAGCCGGCTTCAAGACAGCACTCGCTTGGCGCCGCGGTTTAGCCACAGCCTTCGCTTTTGGTTTCGCCGTCGTTGATTTGCTGGCGCGTTTCGCTGCCATGACACCTTAATCCACTCGGACGCACCCCGCGTCCCGTTTCGAACCTAGCACGGCTCATTACACAACGCAGTGTGAATCCTTGCGCTCAAGACGGCAAGGGGAATTGTGTAACAAGCGCAAGCACTTGGTCTTAATTGCTGTGAACAACCATATCCGACTAAATGATATCGAGCACGCTTTCTGGTGGGCGGCCGACGGCGGCTCTGTCACCATTCACAACAATTGGACGTTCCAGCGCACGCGGATGGGCGACAATGGCCGCGATCAACGCATCGGCTTCGAGTTCATTGTTGATACCTTCCTCTTTCGCTTCTTTGGTGCGTAACACATCCCTTGGCTCTTTTCCGAGCTTCTCTAATACCGCCTTCAATTCAGCGGCACTGGGCGGTGTCTTCAAGTACTCGATAATGGCCGGTTCAACACCGTTTTCCTGCAGCAACGCCAAGGTTTGGCGCGATTTGGAACATTTCGGATTGTGGTAGATGGTGACGCTCATGAAACGGGCTCCTTGGTTGTGTTGCAGCGAATTTAAAACTCATCGGGAAAATAGCCAAGCCCGCCATCGCCGCCACCGTCGTTTTTCATGGCGTCCAGGTCGTCCGGCGTTTCGGCGTCAATGACCCGGCAAACGACGCCGTAGCCAAACCCGGCCCGCGCCAAGGCCGCCATGTCTTTTTCGCGGCGCTCCAACCGGTCGCCGCGGGTTGAAAATGGCCCCAGTCGCCGACGCTTGGCCAAAGCGATGGCCGCAGCGAAATCAACATCTCCATCGTCTTCTTCGACCAAGGCCAAAACTTCATCGATGATTTCCGGCGGCACACCCTTTTCGCGCAATCGCATACGAATGCCACGAAGCGGCGTGCCGCGTGCCAAAAGCGACCGCACGCGGCCCTCGGCAAACAATCTGTCATTGACGAAACCCAAGGTTTGCATTTTCGCCACCACGGTATCGACCCATTCAGAACCCTCGTCTGGATCGGTGTCATGATGATGGGCGGAGCGGTAAACCCGGCGCATAAGCACTCGGCGCAGGTTCTCCGATGAGGTTGAGAATCGCTGCAAATAATAAAGTGCTGCGTTCTCCAGTTTTCGCGGATTGACCTTTGCCGGTTTGCGCCGTTTTTTGCGCGGGTTCGCATCGGCGTCCAGGTTTTCCGCCTCAGCACTATCCTCAGTGGCGTCGTCATCAATCATGGCGTGATTCTGGCACGCAGCCCCTGGCCAGCCAAGAGGCGCGCCTCTATATAGTACCCACCACATCAAAGGACGAACCCATGCACGACCCCGCCGCCGCCAACTGGATCGGCCTTTGGACCTTGTATATGCGCGAGGTCCGCCGCTTCACCAAGGTCTACACCCAGACCTTGATGGCGCCTGTTGTCACGACGCTACTGTTCTTGGCAGTATTCGCGTTGGCGCTGGGTGGCGCCGCACGCTCTGTGGCCGGCATTCCGTTCATGCAATTTCTGGCGCCGGGGCTGATCGTCATGGCCATAGCCCAAAATTCTTTTGCCAACACCTCATCATCGCTGATGAGCGCCAAAGTTCAGGGCAGCATCGTCGACACCCTAATGCCGCCTCTGACCGCCTTCGAAATCAACTTCGGCCTCGCCATGGGCGGCATGACCAGAGGCATCGTCGTCGGCGTGGTGGTCAGCGTTGCCATGAATATTGCCGTGGATATGCAGATTCACAGCCTGGCTCACATTGTTTTCCATGGCGTCATGGCATCCTTGATGCTGGCGCAATTAGGAATTCTGGGCGCCATGTGGGCGCAAAAGTTCGACCAGATCGCAGCTGTGACTCATTTCGTCATCACGCCTCTATCGTTCTTGTCGGGAACATTTTATTCAATTCAACGCCTGCCCGAAACCGCGCAGACCGCCGCTCATTTCAATCCATTTTTCTATATGATCGACGGCTTCCGTTATGGTTTTATTGGCCACGCAGACGGCAACGTCAGCATCGGAATAGCTGTCATGTTGGCCATAAACATTACGCTCTGGACGGTCTGCACGCGCTTGTTTCATATCGGCTACAAGCTCAAGCCATAACGCTAAAAAATTGATTCTCTTGACTTCTTTGGGGAACGGGCGCATCTAACCGCCATAGATTGTCTCGCGATTGCGCGAAGCGCTGCTCAAGGCGGCGCCATTTCCCGGGTACAATAATCAAAAAAATATACCAGTCCGGCCGCGCCCGGAACCGGGTAAGACGCCGACGTGGAAAACACACGCGGCGCACAAAGAAAGACTTACAAGTGACTCAGAATAGTTTCTCGGACCTCGGCCTTGCCGAACCGATCCTTCGTGCTTTGCACGCAAAAAAATACGTAACCCCGACGCCGATCCAGGCGAAGGCCATCCCCGAACTTCTCGCCGGCAAAGACGTGCTGGGCATCGCCCAGACTGGCACCGGCAAGACGGCCGCCTTCGCGCTGCCGATCCTCAACAAACTCTTCCGCCACGAGCCCGATGTTCGTTCGCGCGGTGCGCGTGCCTTGATTTTGGCACCGACACGCGAGTTGGCGATTCAAATCGGCGACGAGATCCGCGCCTACGGAAAAAATATGCACTTGCGCCACGCCGTCATTTTCGGCGGTGTCAGCCAAAATGCACAGGTCAATACATTGACCCGCGGTGTCGATATTTTGGTCGCCACCCCGGGCCGCTTGCTCGACCTCATGAACCAGCGCCATGTGAAACTTGGCGCGATCGAGTTTTTCGTCCTCGACGAAGCCGACCGGATGCTCGACATGGGTTTTGTCCGCGATGTGCGCAAGATTGCCAGTGCGATCCCCAAGAAGCGCCAATCCTTGTTATTCTCCGCCACCATGCCCGCCGATATTGCGAAGCTGTCCGGTGAGCTTCTGAACGACCCCGTTCGGGTCGAGGTAACGCCGCAAGCAACGCCGGTGGAGCGCATCGACCAGCAGGTTCACCATGTGGAGACTAACGCCAAGATACCGCTTCTTGCCGACATCTTGGCGGACTCATCGCTTTCTCGAGTGATCGTCTTCACGCGCACCAAGCATCGCGCCAACAAGGTCGCCGACCAATTGGAACGGCGCGGCATCAATGCCGACGCCATCCACGGCAACAAATCGCAAGGTGCGCGCCAGCGCGCTCTGAAGCGTTTTCGCGATGGTGAATCACGGGTTTTGGTTGCCACCGATATCGCGGCACGCGGAATTGATGTGGATGGCGTCTCGCACGTAATCAACTTCGAACTGCCGAATATACCCGACAGCTACGTGCACCGCATTGGCCGCACGGCGCGGGCCGGTGCCAGCGGCATGGCCGTATCGTTCTGCGATTCGACGGAGCGCCCCTACCTGCGCGATATCGAGCGCTTGATCGGCAGCCGCTTGACCGTTATCGGCGACGAACCCGCCTATCGGGCACCCGAGAAAGCATCCGCGAATTCAGGCCACCCGAATAACGCCAATGGCAAGCCCGGAAACAAACCCGGCCGCAAACGGAACCGTTCGCGAAACCGGCGCGGCGCACCTGGCGGCAATCCTGGCAACAACCACGGTGGCGGCAATCAAGGCGGCAACCGAAATGGTGCGCGTCGGCGGGCCGCTTAACCCGGCATTCGATCAAGCCAGGCCGGCGCCTAGCAACAGCTTGTGAAAGCCACGCAAAGCTTTCTCAGCTGCGGCGGCGTCGGCAATGCCTTCGAGAAAATGTGAATCGAAGTTAGGCTGGCGCAGTAATTCGACAATGCGCCTTCGCGCCATGTTCAGGGCCTTGCCTTCGGGCAGCACGCCGGCACCACAGAACTTCACCAGCCGCACCGCCCGATCACGGATATGAGAATCGGGACTATCGAGCTTGTCGATGATGTTCTCGTCGATCAGATAACGTTCCAACACGCCATCAATGTGGTCGGCAACCTGCGACTTAATGTCGTCCGGCAACGCAGAGGATGTCGTCGCTTTGTAAGCCCCCGTGGCGGTCATCATGCGATCTTTGGGGGACGACGCGCGGCGGCATAACTCATCAATCACCCGCGCACTGAACACCACATCCAATTCGGCCACGATGTCGCCTAAATGCTCGTCGGCAAACGAAGTGTTGGTCAATTCGGCCAAGTACATCACGCCGCGAGCAGGGTCGGGCAAGGCCTTGACGGTAGCGCCGATGGCGGCCCGCCGGCCGGTCGCGCCGCCCTGTTCAACAAATCGAGCACCACGCATGGTCAAAGCCTCAGCGGCATGGGCGCCAGACAGTATTCCGCCGGGCACCATCAGCCGGGCCAAGACACGCTGGTACTCCTCCATCTCCTTGCTGGGGTCAGAGCGGTACAAGGGCGCTGACGATTTCAGCTGCTGCATAGCGCGGTCGATCATCACGTGGCGACTAGCCGGCAAGGCATCGGCGGCGAATAACCGATCAAGCATCGCGACCGTATCGACGGCATCGCTCTCCTCAACTTCAAACTTACCATCGGCAAGATCGAGCATCGCGATGATCGCAGCTCCGAGCGATCGCTTCCAGCCGAGCACTTCTTGAATAACATTGGCGCCCAGCACATCGGCGATCACAGTGTCGAGTAACAACACGGCCTTTCGGTCGGTTTCGGCAAGCGCCATCCGGCAAAGCATATCCAACTTGGAAATCCAATCGCGCTTTGCAGCCAACCCACGCGCCAATACGACCATGGCCAGATATTCGGAAGCTTCACCGCCGACGCGGGAGGCTGCGGCAAGCGTTTCAGAAAACCTTTTTGACAACTTCGGCAGATCCAGATGTTCAGCCTGCTGAGCCTGATTGGTGATCTGCTCGACAATGGCGAATATCTCGTTGCGGCGGTCCGCCGCCGGCTGATCCGTGCCGGCCACTTGCAAGGTTGCGATATGACTGACCGCCGAGGGAAAAAGGTTTTCATAGTCTTGAAGCCGCTGCAGGTCCTTGTGGGTGTGCAGCAGTTCCGTCGGCGTTAACGATACGTCTTCGAGGTAGCTACGCATCACCCGGCTGATCAGCATGCGACTTTCAAGCGCAAAGAAATCACGCGGCGTGTCGCACCATGGCGGTGTGGTCTCGATCGTCGTGATCTGCAGTTTTTTCCCGCCGCGGGCGGCCTGTGTTTTTTCGAAGACGACTTCCTCGTCCATGAGTCCGTCACGGTTTTCCTTGTTGGCGATGACGCGAGCACCCGCGCAGTCCTTGCGCGCTAGAAATTTCTCGGCCAATGCCAGGGCCTCGGCACGCCGACCACGCGACGATTCCGTGACCCAACGGCCATCCTTCATCACCTGGATTTCGTAATTTTCGTATCCAAGACGCACGTCATCCCCCTGCCTCACCCTGCATCACTGCTAGCAAAACGCGTGCGTTCTGTAAAATGTATCCTGCATCAAACTCCAAAGCGATCCGTTGGCTAATCGTTGACAACCAAAAGCCGTATCAACATACTCCTCCGCTTTCCAAACTGACCCCGGTTTTCCGGGCTCGAATCGAGATTGGAGTGCGTCATGATTACACCCGTTATGCCGACCTATGCTAGGTACGAGCTTTCGCTGGAACGCGGCGAAGGCGTCTACGTGTACGGGACCGACGGTCGACGCTATCTCGATTTAGCTGCAGGCATTGCCGTGGATTCGCTGGGTCATTGCCATCCGCATCTGGTGGAGGCACTGAAAAAGCAGGCCGAAACACTGTGGCACGTCTCCAATCTCTACAATATTCCGGGCCAGGAGCGCATGGCGGAGCGGTTGGTAGCTAATACATTTGCGGACGCGGTGTTTTTTAACAACTCGGGCGGCGAAGCGGTGGAAATGGGCTTCAAGATGATGCGCAAGTATCACGCCGCCAACGGCCAGCCGGAACGCTTTCGGGTGATCAGCGTCGAGGGCGCCTTCCACGGCCGCTCGCTCGCGTGCATCGCTGCAGGCAACCAGGAAAAGCACACGGCTGGTTTTGGGCCCCTGGTTGATGGTTTTGACCAAGTGGCCTTTGGCAATTTGAACGAAATGCGCGGCGCCATTACGCCAGAAACCGCAGGCATTGTCATCGAGCCGGTACAAGGTGAAGGCGGCATCCGTCATGTCGACAACAACTACATGCGCGAGTTGCGTGACATCGCAGACGAGTTTGGTCTCCTTCTGATGATGGACGAAGTGCAGAGCGGTGTCGGTCGCACCGGCAAGCTCTACGCGCATGAGCACTCGGGCGTCACGCCGGATATTTTGGCTTCCGCCAAAGGTTTGGGAGGTGGTTTCCCTATGGGCGCGACACTGGCGACTGAAACAGTTGCCGCTGCCATGACCGCCGGCAGCCATGGCTCGACATTCGGCGGCAACCCGTTGGCCATGGCCGTCGGCAACGCCGTACTCGACGTCGTACTGTCAGATGGCTTTCTCGACAATGTTTCTAACGTGGCGGAATACTTGAGCGCCGAATTAGGAAAAGTTGTTGAGCGCAACCCGGATGTGTTGAGTGAAGTTCGCGGCATCGGCTTGATTTCCGGCGTCAAATGCCAAAAAGAAGGTCAGAACGGTGAGCTGGTCAAGGTCTGCATTGGCGAAGGATTGCTGTCAGTACCAGCTGGCGACAACGTCACGCGCCTGGTGCCGCCGTTGATCATCACCCCTGAACATGTCGACGAAGCCATGGGCATGCTGGATACCGCCTGCCGGGCGGTTGCCGGCAAGGCAGGGTAAGATGATCGGCGGACGCGACTTCCTCGATATCGACCAAATTCCGACGGCGGACTTGCGTGCCATTCTGGAACGCGGCGGCGCGCTAAAAGAAGACCAAATCAACGGCTCAGCCCAACCACTGATGGCCGGACGAACGCTGGTAATGATTTTCGAAAAACCGTCAACCCGCACACGCGTGTCGTTTCAGGTCGGCATGCAGCAGCTTGGCGGTATGGTCGTGGTCATGAGCGAAACCGATTCACAGCTGGGACGGGGTGAAACGGTGGCGGATACAGCACGCGTCTTATCGCGCTACGCCGATATCATCATGATACGTACCGACAATCACCAAAAGCTGTTGGAACTTTCGGAATATGCCACCGTGCCAGTGATCAACGGCCTGACGGATAGTTCCCATCCGTGCCAGATCATGGCCGACATCATGACCTTCGAAGAGCATAAAGGCTCTATTGCCGGACGCACGGTATCGTGGGTTGGTGACGGCAACAATGTCTCGCACAGCTGGATTCACGCCGCTGCCAAATTCGGCTTCACGCTAAAACTCGCCTGTCCCGCGTCGTTACAGCCAAGCGATACCATTTTGGCCGCAGCTCGAGCCGAGGGCGCCGATATCGTCATCGCAGATACGCCTGAAGAGGCCGTGGCCGGAACCGACTTGGTGATCACCGATACCTGGGTGTCCATGGGCGACAAAGACGGCGACAGACGTCGGCAGATACTGTTGCCATTCCAGGTCAATGACGAGCTAATGGCCGCGGCCGGACCTGATGCGTTATTCATGCACTGCCTGCCGGCGCACCGGGGCGATGAAGTTACCGACTCGGTCATCGACGGCCCGCAATCGGTCATCTGGGATGAGGCGGAAAACCGTCTGCACGCCCAGAAAGGTATCCTGGCCTGGTGCCTTGAGTGATCTCGGCGCAACCCTCGACCGCCTAGCCGCGAGGGCCTGGCCGGCTCTCGAAATGGAGCCTCTCGATGGCTGGTGGTTGCGCTTCAATGAAGGTCTACACCGGCGGGTGAACTCCGTCTTTCCAGAGCACGATAGCGCGCTGGCTCTGGATCGGAAATTGGCTGCGGTAGAAGGCTTCTATCGCGAGCGAGCTTTGCCGCCACGCTTCCAAATATCCCCCGCATGCCAACCGCCGAATTTGGACCGTTTCCTTACATCCCGCGGATACGCAACGGAATCGGGAGTGGATATCATGATTGCCAACGCAGCTTCGGTTGCGCGCCAGACCGGATCCGGCGTGCACGTGGAACGGTTGGTGGAAATCAATAGCGACTGGCTTGATGTACACATGGCCGAAGCCGCTGATGGGGAAACCAAGGTCCGCAAAGGACGTATGCTGGCGCGCATCGAATTGCCGCATCTATTCGCCCTGGCCGTTGCCGATGGGAAGCCCGTCGCCGCCGGGCTTGGTATTTGCGAGGAAGGTTGGACCGGGATCTTCGGCATGTTTACGCTGGCGCATGAGCGCCGCCGCGGGCATGGGCATGCCCTTCTTGCCGCGATGGCGGATTGGACCCTGGCACAGGGCGGCACACAGACCTATCTCCAGGTGGAACGCGACAACCCCGCAGCGTTGGCGTTCTATGCCAAGCTTGGGTTCCACACCGTGCATGGCTATCACTACCGAACTCTTTGGCCCAAACCCTCCGGAGCGCCGAATGACTGAACCGAACACTTCCGAATTTCCAAACGATGTGGCGCTGCCGTTTCAAGTCGAATCGCTCGGCGTGCGCGGTCGCTTGGTGCGCCTCGGCAATTCAACAGAGCCGGTAGTGCGCGCCGGCCGCTACCCCGAACCGGTAGCAGCACTATTGCTGGAAACGCAGGCATTGACGGCGCTGCTGGCCAGCGCGCTCAAATACGACGGCATCTTCACCTTGCAGATCCAGGGCGACGGGCCGGTCAGCTTGTTGGTTGCCGACATCACCAGTGAAGGTGATTTGCGCTCGTACGCCAAATTCGACCCCGTTGCGCTTGACGATGCCATGACGTCAACGGATGGCCTGCTGCCGCACCTGTTAGGCGCCGGACACATGGCCTTCACCGTTGATCAAGGACCAGACACGGAACGCTATCAAGGCATCACGGAACTCATGGGCACAACGCTTGCCGAATGTACCGCGAATTATTTCCGTCAGTCTGAGCAATTGGATACGGTGATCATCAGCGCCAAAGCTTCACCCCCATCCCGCGACGGCGTCAATGCAGCGGCTTTAATGGTGCAGCGCCTGCCAGCGTCATCACTGGAAGGCGAAGACGCAAACGAAGCCTGGCGAGAAGCGGCTCTACTGGCGGGGACCGTATCGCCGGAAGAACTGCTCAACGCCGATCTGGCCGGAAACGATCTTTTGTTCAACTTGTACCACGAGCGAGGCGTGCGGGCCTTCGACGCAAAGCCGCTGCGCCATGCCTGCCGATGCAGTCGCGGACGCGTTTCCAAGACGCTCGCATCTTTTCCACGCACAGAGATTGAAGACATGTACATTGATGATGCGGTCGCCGTGACTTGCGAATACTGCGGCACCGAGTACGCTTTCCAACGAACTGATCTTGATGTTCTTTTTTCGGAGTCTGAGCATGCCTCAAGCGAAAACAACGCCTGAACTGTCACGCCGCCATATCCTTGTGGGCGGACTTGCACTCTGTGCCTTGCTGACGCTCAGCGCGTGCGAAACACCTGTGGCGGTGCAAAACCTGCCCGATATCACGTTTGCTCACCTGCCGGCCATCGCCATGGATGTCGCCTCCATTGAGATTGAGAATCGCTTTAGTGCACCGCTCGCCGCGCCGCATGTGGAGCACCGGTTACCGGTCGCACCGGCCGTGGCCCTTGCCCAATGGGCCAAGGATCGCCTGAAACCGGTAGGTGAAACCGGCAAACTGAAACTAATCATTGAGGATGCGCGGGTGACCGAGACTCTACTCACTCGGGACAAGAGCCTTAAAGGCAACTTCACCAAGCAGCAATCGCACCGATATGACTTTGCGATCAACGCCGCGTTGGTGCTGAGCGACGCAAACGGCGCTGAACGCGGCACAGCCTCGACAGCGACAAGCCGTTCCATCACCCTGCGCGAGGACCTAAGCCTAAATGATTGGGAGAAAACCCTGTTCAACGCCACCGACAGGTTGCTAGGCGATTTCAACACCGAAATGGAAGCCAACCTACGTCGGCACTTGGTCAACTGGGTCCGCTAAATCGAACTTTAATTTTGTTCCGGACAAAATAAACCCGAGGATGCCATCGGCACCCTCGGGTCATTTTCTGTCTAGGCCGCTAAGGGATTAGCGGATGAAGGTGATCGTCACGCGACGGTTTTTGCCTTCACGTGCGTTGTCACCCGTTTCAACCACCGGCGCCACTTCGCCATGGCGCGAACGCTGCACCATTTTACGCGGCACACCCAGTTCCATCAGGCGATTGGAAACCTCGGCGGCGCGATAACGCGACAAGCCTTGGTTATATTCTTTGTTGCCCGACGTGTCGGTATGACCAGCAACAAGAATTTTTCCCGGGTTGCGCAGACGGTAATCGGCATAAGCCTGTTTGATTTTGACCATTTCCGAACCGGAAACTTCGGCGCTATCAAAACCGAAGTACACAACATAAGGTGCCGGCATAGGAGCGCGCGGCGCCGCTTTCTTCATCATCGGCTTAGCCATTTTCGCCTTCGGACGGGTTTTGATGTCCAATTTCGCGATGTTAAAGGCTTTCCGACAAGCCGCGATATCTGGCGGCTGATTGTTTTCTTCCTGTTCCTGCATCCAGCAATCGAACATGGCAACGGCCTTCGCGGCAGCCTTTGGCGACAGTTCTTCACCACCGTTCCAAAGATTGCTGACCAACGCGGCGCGTTCCTTCACCATCGTCTTTTTGGCGAATTTGGGAATGGTCCGCTCGGCCATCGCCTGCGGCGCAATTCCTTCACCCATGGCTGCAGCTTTCGCTTTGTTGGCGAAAAAGACGGCGTCATCAATATCGCTTTCGTCTTGCTCCGCCTTGGCGAGCATCAAATACTCAGTGTACGCAGCTTGCGTAAAGGCGTTGCCTTTCGGCTTCATGCCGGAGACTTCATCGATCAATTGGACCGAACCACAACCGGTAACCAATACCGCTGCAAGTCCGGCCAGTACGAAAAATTTCAACTGTTTCATTGGGGCATCCTCATTATTTATTACCCTAGTCAATTTACTCATCGGCCCCGGCCGAACCTACATTCGACCGCTTCCCCTCACCGCGCCCAGACAGAAGGCGCCATGATCGACTGGTAGGCGGTTTCTCGGGCACATGCCGCCACCATTTTTCCAGCCATTAGCATTTTAGAGGTGATTCGGAACCCGGATCAAGGCGTGGATGCAATTTTTGTAGGAAAAGTAGGAAAATGTTTTCATAAATTGCCCTTCTATCCGCGCCAAAAGCTCCGTGTGAACAACACGATAACGGTAAAAAGTTCCAATCGGCCAAGCAGCATGCCCATGCTCAGCAGCCATTTGGCAGCGTCCGGCAAGTCCTGAAACGTGCCGGCAGGCCCTGTAATCGGGCCCAACGCGGGCCCCACATTAGCAATTGCCGTGGCCGCGCTTGAAAACGCCGTCAGAAAATCCAACCCCAACAACCCAAGTCCCAGCGCCAAAACAGTAAAGGCTAGGAACCACATGAAAAAGAAACTCAGCACAGACGTGATGACCTCGTCCGAAATGGGGCGACGATTGTAATATGGTATGAACACACCGTGCGGCTGCAATAGGTGATGGATCTGCGTTCGCGCGGAAGCATACAAAACCTGAAATCGAAACACCTTGATCCCACAAGTCGTCGAACCGGCGCACCCGCCAATAAACATAATGAAAAAGAATATCGGCAGAGCAAAACTTCCCCAAAGCCCATAGTCGTCGGTCGCGTACCCCGTGCCGGTGATGATCGAAACGAGGTTCACCGTGGCCAGACGAACGGCTTCTTCGAGCGGCACGTTGTTTTCCATCCACAACCAGCCTGTGGTTGCCGTGATCAGCATTGCAACAACGCTCAAAAACCACTGAACTTGCGTATCACTAGCGAGTGCGGACCAACTCCCTTGCAAGGTTTTCAGATACAACAAGAACGGCAAGGCGCCGATGATCATCCCGCCCGCAGCCAGATAGTCCACAGCAGCACTATCGAAATAACCAATTGACGAGTCCGATGTAGAAAAACCGCCTGTGGCGATCGTTGTCATAGCATGGGCCCAGGCCTCCAGACCGTTCATGCCAGCCAGCCAATATCCGAAAGCCCAAAGCCCTGTCAGGGCGGCATAGATTACGCCGATAGCACTGGTGATTTGTGCGGCACGCGGCAGGGCCTTCTCCGATTGGTCGGAGCTCTCCATCCGGAACAATTGCATGCCCCCGACGCGAAGCAGCGGCAAAATGGCGATCGCCATAACAATAATCCCGATCCCGCCAAGCCATTGTAGAATAGCTCGCCAAATCAGGATCCCAGGTGGCGCGCTATCAAGGCCGGTTATCACCGTCGAGCCCGTGGTAGTCAGCCCCGACATGGCTTCAAAGAAAGCGTCGGTAAAGCTCATGTTCAATTCGGAAAAATGAAGCGGTAATGCTGCGAATACAGTCAGCACGATCCAACTCAGCGTCGTCATAACGAATGCTTGGCGAACACTCAGACGTGCGCCGCCGGTACGGCATGTCAGTGCCGTGGCCACGCCCACAAACAGCGTGACCCCGCTCGACACCATAAATACTTCCCAGTCGGGATGGCCCGCAACAAGGTCGAAAACCGCCGGCACGACCATCATCACTGCCAAAGTAGACAGCAGAATGCCGATCACAAGGAATACGGGCCGAAAATCCATAGTGGACCTGTGCTCAATTATCACCCAACGCGACGGCAAGCCGCCCACTCGATGACTCAACCGCGTGGATATGGCTGGGTCAACCGTTAAAGCAGCGGCAAATCTTCGTAAATACTAGACGAAAGGCGATTGACCCGCAGCCGGGTTGCCGACCATGGCCAGAAATTCGCGGCGGGTTGCCGCATCATCGCGGAACGCTCCCAGCATGCGGCTGGTGACCATGGTCACGCCGGATTTGTGCACGCCGCGCGTCGTCATGCACTGATGGGCCGCTTCGATGACAACTGCCGTTCCTTTCGGTTGCAGCACTTCATCAATCAAGTTCGCCACCTGCGCCGTCATTTTTTCCTGAATTTGCAATCGCTTGGCATAAACCTCAACCACTCGCGCCAATTTACTGATACCGACGACACGGCGGTGCGGCAGGTAAGCCACGTGCGCTTTGCCAATGATCGGCGCCATATGATGCTCACAGTGGGATTCAAAACGGATATCACGGAGCAGCACGATCTCGTCGTAGCCGTCGACTTCCTCGAAAGTGCGTTCCAACAAAGCTTTCGGGCAGGCGGAATAGCCGTTGAAAAACTCCTCATAGGCGCGCACGACACGGGCTGGCGTATCCAACAAACCTTCGCGCGCCGGATCATCTCCGGCCCACTGAATCAACGTGCGAATAGCAGCTTCGGCCTCGTCACGCGTCGGCCGATCTTTTGACACGTCGTCTTTCTCATCGCTAACAACGCTCAGATTTTCTTTTGCGGCCATGAAATTCACCCATTCTTCTTTGCTTCACTTGCGCCAAGGTTTCAGAAATGGGGACACTTCGAACTGCCGTCAACCCCAATCCATCAACGAATCGCCTAATGTAGTGCGGATGGCCGTTCAAAAGCGTCCAATGAAAACGCCGGAACTTCAATGTCAAACCTCTCTCCACCGGCGCTTATCATATGAAACCGGCCAGACATGAACCCCGTCGCAGTAACGAGCGGCGTGCCGCTGCTGTAGGTGTAGGATTCCCCAGGCGCCAAGGTCGGCTGCTCGCCGAGAACCCCATCACCAACAACATCGTGCTTACCGCCGATACCATCCGCGATGCTCCAATGACGGTAGAGCAATTGTACCGGCGTTGCCCCGCAGTTTTCGATGCGCACGTGATAAGCCCATACATAGCGACTCTGATCGGGGTCGGAGTGATCCGTCAGATACTCTGGCGACACGGCGACAATCACGCCATGGGTAGTTTCTTGATATACGTTGCTGCTAATCATTGAAACGGCGGAGGTTGTTGGAACGTCATAGGAACAATACGGGAAATAACGGAAAAAACAAAACAAAGACAATTGATTCAAATCAAAGCACCTAGTCGCCACAAATATAACATAAGACATACTATCTTTAGGGCGCTAGACAGAGGGTGCATGGGACAGATTCACGATGGACAGACCTAACGGCAACTCCCGGGCTGGACCGATGGCCGGCATCGCTCGCATCGTGATCGGTGTTCTTATGCTTGTTGTCGTTGTGAGCGGCACTGCCATATCTTTGGGAACAGCCGATCTGCTACAAACTGTTGCCGATGAATGGCACGGGCAGCGCAAATTGTCCGAGCACAAAGGTCAGATGCTTGCCAAAATCCGTCGACATATGGGCTACGGCGGCATGATCCATCATTTCAAGAATTTCGTCCTGCGCAAAGATCCAGCATTGCTGGGCGAAATCCAGTCAGACCTCACGGAGTTGAATGCGACTTTTGCGGAGATGGCTAAAAGCAGTTTGACTGGTGACGAGGTTGATGCACTCGGCAAACTTCAACAGATCGTCGATCAATATGCGCTCAATCTATCGATCGCTATTCAAGCCTCCAGGGAGAAATGGCCCGCAGAACAAACCGATGCCCAGGTTCGAATCGATGACCAGCCGGCCTACAAGGCGCTGCAAATTCTCCAAAACACCTGGTTCGCCAAATTCAATGAAGATACGCAGCGCTTCGAGGCGGTTATTGCGGAGGGAATTTACGGCCTAAGAATCACGACGGCCTTCATTCCGTTATTGGTGATATCGGGATTTGTCATCTTGTGGTTCACACAACGCCTGACCCGTGAAATCGCGATCCGAAAACAGGCCGAGCATAAGCTGTTATTGGCGGAAACTGTGTTCGATTCCATCAGTGAAGCCGCCATGGTGACTGACGACGCCAACAACATTATTGCCGTCAATCCGGCATTCTCGGATATCACGGGATACTCATCAGATGAAGTCATTGGCAAAAACCCCCGGATGTTCGCATCCGGACAGCACGATGCGACATTTTACCAAGACATGTGGCGCGACCTCTCCGGCGATGGCTCTTGGCAGGGCGTGATATGGAACCGCCGACGTTCTGGGCAGATTTACCCGGAACGGCTCTCCATCGTTAAAGCCCCGGTCTCCTAAGTCGGCCTCGGTGAATACATCGCGATCTTTAGCGACATTACGGATGAAAAGGCCGAGGAAGATCGAATTCTTCATATGGCCCATCATGACCGCCTGACCGGTCTGCCCAACCGAACGTTATTCAATGACCGCCTAGACATCGCGATCAAGGCATCGGAACGCCAGAAAACGGGCGTTACAGTTATGTTCATCGATCTTGATGGATTTAAGGCCGTCAACGATACGTTGGGCCATGCTGCCGGTGATGATTTACTGCGCCAGGTGACAACCCGATTCAACGCCTGCGTCCGCAGTGCAGATACTCTATCGCGGTTCGGCGGCGACGAATTCGCCGTGGTGCTTGCCAGCGTAACCGACCGAACCGGCGGCGAACGGGTAGCAGAAAAACTTTTGCGGTCCCTGCAAGAACCGTTCGTCGTGGAAGGCAAGGAGGCATCCGTGGGTGCCAGCATCGGCATGGCGATTTTCCCCGACGATGGCACATCCCCTGAAGAGATCGTCGGTCAAGCCGATGGCGCGATGTACGCCGTCAAAAATTCGGGGAAAAACGGGTTCCGCTACGCCAATTCTCTTGCAGAGGTCGAGCCCGGATAAACTACAATCAATCGGGGCTGCATGACGCACCGCCGAGAACACAGAACTTGGCGCAATGGGGATGATTGAGGCGCACGGCATCGGCTGCGTCTGCCAGGTTCGCGCCCAGCTCGAAGGCATCATCATATGGCAGTAAGGTGCAAGGCACCACCGCCGGCGCATCGGCGCCGCGTTTTCGGACGACCATGCGAGATGACGCACACATGATCGATTCCGGTTTCACACCGAGAATATCCCAGCAATGAACCGTGATCTCGGGAACATCAACCGCCGTATCCATTTCAGGAAATAGCACCAACCGCCCGAGATCATCGGCTGGAATAGGAATGCCTTGTTCCGCGAATAACGCCCCATATCCCGCACGGGCCTGCTCTTCGGTCTCATTCCAGCACGTCCGTCCGGCAACGGCTAAATTAAAGCCGTTCTCCGCCAGCCATGACAAACCGTCTATTGTCGGAGCCCAAGTGCCTGTCCCACGAATACCTTCATGGTGCTCGCGCGTGAAATGATCAAGTGAAACCCTGAATGTCAGAGCATCTCCGTGCTTGTTCTTGAGGTCGAGCAACTGCTGCTTTTTGTGATGCAATGGCTTCATCGCATTGGTGAGTACAAGCGCTCGATATCCGCGCGCCAGAGCTTCCGCCAGCATTTCCGGCAGCTGCCTGTTCATGAATGGCTCGCCGCCCGTAAACGCGACCTCTTCCAGACCATATCCTTCCTGCATCGCCTCATCGAGGTATCGACGCACATCTTCCAGTGTCAGATAAGCCAAATCATCGTTTGTGGGGCTCGAATCCATGTAGCAATTGACGCAGGTAATATTGCAAAGGCTTCCCGTGTTGAACCAAAGCGTTCGCAGATGCGTCAGCGCGACGACCGCGCGCTCTTCGCCCTTAGCGGTTGTCATTGGGTCGAGAAATTTCTTCGCGGCGTTTAACACGATATTGGCCGGCTGGGGATTAAGCATTTTTGGGTCCCTGAGGATTCATCGTTTCAATAAATATATTCAGAAATTCGAAAGTGCCTCCTTTTAAACCGAACGAGGGGACTCGGGCCAATCAAAATTAAGTTATTGAATGTTATTGCCGTCGCTCAGACATGGTTTGCGTAGTGCCGATTCCTTGCGCGGTCGGCGGGCATGTCTTATATGTCGCGTCGTTGCGGGTGTAGCTCAGTGGTAGAGCACGAGCTTCCCAAGCTCGGTGTCGAGGGTTCGATTCCCTTCACCCGCTCCAACACCAAAACTTCTGAAAATCACAGCCGTACTCTTACGAACTCGCAGCGCTATCCCATATTCTTTGGAGTTCAGCAGACAACCCTTTGATATCAAACGGCTTCGGAATAACGCCGATCACCCCCATGGTGTGATAATGGGCGATATCCTCGGGTTTGGTCTTTCCCGTCACAAATACGGCCGGCACATTTGCAAGTTCAGGTATGCTACGGGCCTTGGCCAGTGTCGCCGGCCCGTCCAACCCCGGCATCACGACGTCAAACACCAACAAATCAGGCGCAAACGCGGGGCCATCGACCAAGGCCTCTTCACCGCTACCGCAGATCAAAACCTCAAACTGCCCGACACGCTGCAATGCCAGCCGAAGAACCGGCTGAACATCGGGCTCGTCTTCCACACACAATATTCGTTTCAGTTGGCCGCTCATCGCCATCATATTCCTTGGCTGTTCACTGATTAAGATGTGGCAGCCTCGGTTTGCTGGTGCAACATCCGCCGCCGGCGCCCATATTAACAGGTATGAACGAAATGATCGCAACTATATCAATCTGACGTGGGCTCTCCACGTGGATCGAGTTCACCAATGATTGGTGATGTGCGGGCCATAGCTTGGAAATCCACCTGATCCTCCATCGGCGGTGCTTGACGGTGACGCATACGCCAAAAGACCAACATCGCCGCTGCAAGCGCCACTGTACCGCAAAACACGAACAAGCCCTTTGCGCCCAACCATTCAATCGTGACGGCTGCAACAGGCGGCCCCACGATGGCGCCGAGGCCATAGGCCATCACCAATCCACCCGCCGCGGGCATCAAGTCTTCGGGCTCAAGGTGGTCGTTGGTATAGGCGACCGACAACGGATAGAGCGCACAGCTCAAACTGCCAAATGCAATAGCGAGCGCGATCAATTCATAACCGGTCGGATTGCGGCCCACCATCACGATGCAAACGACGACCAAGGCAATGATAATCCCAACAATAACGCCACGCCGGTCGCGCCCATCCGAGATCTTGCCGATCGGCCATTGCATGACCAACCCCCCGATAATGACCGCACTCATGAACATCGCCGTGCCGGCGCTATCAAATCCGGAATACTGGGCAAACACCGGTCCGACACCGTAAAAAGCGCCGAGGATCAAACCCGATATCAACGACACCACCATGCCCGTTGGTGATGTCCGCCACAGCCGTACGAAATCAAATCTTGCTGCCTCGGGCAACGTCGGCGCCGGCATGCGGGTCACCGCGACAGGGACAATGGCCAGCGACATCAATACCGACATGATGACGAACAATTCGAAACCGCTGTCATCGGGCAACTGAATCAAAAACTGCCCGATCCCCTGAAACAAATAGACGGTAATCACATAAAGTGAAAACACTTGCCCCCGGTTTTTATTGTCCGTGCGCGCGTTGAGCCAACTTTCCACGCACATGAGCATGCCCACGGCACAGGCACCGATCAAAAACCGAAACAATCCCCAGGCCCAAATATCAGTGATGAAAGCGTGGCCCAGCGTGATTGCCGACATGGCCGAGCCGAAGGCGGCAAAGGCGCGGATGTGGCCAACCGTCATGATCAGCTTGTAGCCGTAAAGCGTGCCAAGCACGATGCCGACCGAGTACTGCGCCATCACCAGGCCGATCAGCCATGGCGCCTCACCCGCTTCCGCCAGCCTGACCGACAACAACGTCTGCAATGACCCGTTGCCAAGTTGCAACAGGGCCATACCGATGAGTAACGACGAAACGGAGAAAACTACCTGGCGCATGGCGCGCTTCCCAATCAAAGCCCACCACGAGCACCGTGGTTCGAAACAAATCTACAAACTTTCGCCGCTTTTTGGTTTCCTCAATGCGTCATCGAATATGCCAAATCCGCCAAGCAGCTCATCATTTACACATACGCCCCCCCGATATCCGCGACCCGAACATGTTCGGTCATTTTTATTTCCCTTCTTTCGCAACCGTCAGGTTTCGACATGTGAAATGCGATTTCGGCAATTGTTGCCTCTCTTTTGCCGTCGGAGTATTGAGGAGCGCATAAGACGGCGTATGAATTCGGGAGATACTCCATGCTGCTGAGCGGAATCAAAGTGATCGAACTGGGCCAGAACCTGGCCGGACCTTACGGCACGCAGATCATGGCCGACCTGGGTGCCGAGGTGATCAAGGTCGAGCGCCCCACCGGCGACGACGCGCGCAGTTGGGGGGCGAAAGTCACCGACGACAGCACCACGATGTTCCAGACCCTCAACCGCAACAAAAAGTCCGTCACCCTGGATCTCAAACTCGATGCTGACATGGGCCGCATGATGGCGATGCTGGCCGATGCCGACATCTTTTTGCACAACCTGCGTCCCGGCACGCCGGCGAAGTTGGGGCTGGGTCCTGAAGACCTCCGCGCCCAGTTCCCGCGCCTGATTTATTGCGACGTCGGCGCCTTCGGCCACATCGGCCCGTTGAAAGACCAACCCGGCTACGAGCCCTTGATGCAGGCCTACGGTGGACTGATCTCAATCAACGGCCATCCCGACGGCCCGCCCGCGCGTATCGCGGTGTCGCTGATCGATCTCGGCACCGGCATGTGGTCGGCGATCGGTGCGCTGGCGGCATTGCACAAACGCCACGAGACCGGCGAAGGTTGCGTCATCAACACATCGCTTTATGAAACCGCGCTGGCCTGGGGCAATTATCACATGGCTGAATACCGCACCACCGGCAGCGTCCCCGCCCGCCAGGCATCGGGCCACCCAGCCGTGGTGCCCTACCAAGCCTTTGAAGCCGCCGACGGCCCGTTCATGATTTTGGCCGGCAACGACCGCCTGTTCGCCAAGCTGGCCCCGGCGCTGGGCAAACCCGAATGGGCCGAGGACGAGCGCTTCAAGACCAACCCCGGCCGCGTGGCACACCGCGACGAATTGATCGACACCATCCAAGGCATCGTCGGCACGGCTGCGCGTGAAACCTGGGTCGAGAAACTGCGCGCCGCCGGCGTGCCGTCAGCCCCCATCCAGACCATCCCGGAAGTCCTGGAAACGCCGCAAACGCTGGGGCTCGATATCTTGCAACCCGTTGAAGGCACACCCTTGACGCTGGTCGGCCTGCCGATGTCCGTCGATGGCGAGCGCCCGGCCATGCGCAACGCGCCGCCATCTTTGGGCAGCGCCAACCATGAACTTCCCGATCCAAACACCCCCGAGAAATAAGATTTCAGGCAACTAAGATTTCCAGACAACCAACACTTAAGGAGCCCTCCATGTCCCTGATCCGCGTCGAACGCGCCGGCCCCGTGCGCACCGTGATCCTCGACCGCGCCGACAAGCGCAACGCCCTCAACGAAGAGATGATGGTCGAAATCCGCGATCTGTTTGTGGCTGATCCACCGGCCGATGAGCGCGTCACCGTGATCCGCGGTGAAGGTCCGTCGTTTTGCGCCGGGCTGCAATTGGCGACCTCGGGCGTCGAGCCCGAAGCCGCGCAGTTGATCGAGACCATGTTCGACGCCGTGCAGCGCTATCCGTTACCGGTCGTCGCCCGTGTGCAGGGCTCGGCCATCGCGGGTGGTTGCGAGTTGGCTTTGCATTGCGATTTCACCGTCGCCGCCGATACCGCGCGCTTCGCCATGCCGTTGGCGCAAATCGGCGTCGCCACCACCTGGTTTTTGACCAAGAAAATCATGGAGGCCGCCGGCCCGGTGATGGGCCGCGAGTTCTTGTTGCTGGGTGACCCTATAAGCGCACCGCGCCTGAAAGAACTCGGCATTATCGCCCGCTGCGAAGCGGAGGCCGACCTGGACACGGGAGTCGCAGCCATTACCGAACGACTCGCGGCCAACGCGCCGATGTCGCTTCGCGCCATGAAGGCGATCATGCTGAAACAAATGAGCGTCTTCGACCTGCCCGAGCGGCAACCGGAAGAGAGCATCGCCGACGCCATCTGGGACAGCCATGACGCCCGCGAAGGCGTGCGCGCCCGGGTCGAGAAGCGAAAGCCCAATTTCAAAGGGGAATAACAGCCGACATTCGCCCGCCTGGTCGAAAAACCGGGGTCAAAAGCCCTTGTTTTTCAACAACATCAAAAAAAATCTGGGGAACGAACCCAATTTCCTCCGCAATGAGAAAAATGGCGTTTTCCTAACCAGGCCCAACAACAACCATCGGCCCCGGTCCAATCCCTATACGAATGTCAAATAGCGGCCCCTCATCAACACTTCGATGCGGCATATTCAATATAGGTATTTTTTCGTAAAAGTCAATACTTTCCTATTTAGGCCTCACACCCGAAACGCCAGCACCGCCACATCATCACGCCGGGGCTCCGGGCCTTGGTGGTCGTGTAGGGCCTGCATGAAGCGCTCTTTCTGTGCATTCAGCGGCAAGGCCTGCAATTCCTTCAGCAACGCCTTGAAGCGCTTTTTGCCGAACATGCGGCGCTTCGGGCCGCCAACCTGTTCGAGAAAACCGTCCGATGACATGTAGAAAGCCATACCCGGCTTGAGTTCGATTTCGATTTCGTCGAATGCCTGAGTCTGGGCGATACCGCGATAACCGATGCCTTTGCGGGTGCTCTTGATTTCCCGCACCTCGTCATCCACGACGATGAACAGCGGGAAGCGCGCGCCGGCGAAAGTCATCTTGTCCATATCTGCGTGGATAAAGCAGGCGCCGAGTTCCAACCCATCGTCGCTATTGCCCTGGGGCCCGTGCTGGTTGAGCGTAATCTGGATCACTTGGTGCATACGTTGCACCAACTCGCCGACCATTCCTTGCGGCACGTCGGCCATGGCGCGGTCCAGCGCGCCGGTAGACAGCAGCGTCATGAAGGCCCCGGGAACGCCGTGCCCGGTGCAGTCGGCCAGAACCACGAGAATGCCATCGCCCCATATGTGGCACCAATAGATATCACCGCCAACCACGTCGCGAGGCTCCCACAAGATCATGTGTTCATCCGTCGTTGCGGTCAGCATGTCTTTGCCCACCAACACGGCGCGTTGGATGTTGGCGGCGTAGTCGATGCTTTCAGTAATGACGCCAAGCGCATTGGAGAGTTCACGTTCGGCTTTCTTACGCTGGAAAATCTCCGCGCCCATGCGCCGGTTCCACAGCAAAATAACGACAATAACCGCAGCCGCGCCAAGCCCAATCGGCAACACCCAGAGTAAAACCGTTTTCAGGTCGAGGCCGAAATTCAGCTCAACGGCCATCCATGTGTTCTTGATGCCGGCGCGTTCTTTCTCGCTAATACTCTCGAGTGCCTTATCGAAGATGACGGCCAGTTGCGGCCAGTCCTTGCGAACGGCGAACGCCAATTCGAAACGATATTTAGTTGGCGCGGCTATCTTGATGTTATCGAATTTACGCTTGTCGATCTCATAGGTAATCGAACCCAGGTTATCGACAAAGGCATCGACCTTGCCGGCCTCCAGCGCCTCCAAACCCGCAGCCAAGTTTGGCAGCGCAACATATTCAAGCGTCGGGCGGTCCCGGGCGAGGATTTCCTGGGCGACATAACCATCGACCACGCCGACCTTGAGGCCGGCCAAGTCATCGAGGCTGTCGACAAACACGCCATCCTTCCGCGTCGCCACGACAATCGGAAGCGAGATGTAGGGTTTCGTGAAATTCAGAAAGGTCGCCCGCGCTTCGGTCCAGGCAACAGCCGGCAACACATCAACCTCACCTTGTTTGATTTTCTCCAACACCTGATTCCACGCAAGGCCCGTCTGCGGTTTGAATTCAATTCCGGTCCGCTCCGATATAACCTCCGCGTAGCCCGCCGCAATACCGGAGAACACACCGTCGTCATTGATGAAACTGAATGGCGCCCAGGCGAAATCATCGGCCATCCGCACGACACGGTGTTCTTTCAGCCAACCACGTTCCGCCTGCGTCAGCTGAATGCCGCTGCGCTTCATTTCCTCCGTGCCCAGATAGTCGACCATAATGGTGCGCCGCTCGGCTTCGGTCATCGCCGCCAGGGCTTTATCCATGATATCACGCAGCAATACCCGATCCTTGGGCACTGCCATGGCCAAAAAAGTCGGGTCGCGCGAATAAAAACCCGCACTGGTGACGTTCTGCAACAGATTGTCATTGATTAAATGCTCGGCGACGACCTGATTGCCGATATAGGCGTCCACCTGCGCCGACGACACCAGTTTCAGCGCTTCGAGCGTGCTGGTGACGTGCGTGATTTTGATATCGGGAAAATTGGTTTTTACATTCTCTGCGGCTGCGTAGCCCCCCTCAGCCGCAATCGTTTTGCCGGATAAATCCGCCATCGTATGGATATCATCACGCTCAGTCTGGGTGTAGATAGCATCGTAAAACTCAATGAACGGGCGGGTGAACAGCAAGAACTCCTCTCGTTCTTCGGTTTGATAAAGGCCGGGTGCCAAATCCAGTTTACCCTGACGCAACATCCGCAGTTCTTTCTCCCAGGGCTCGAACACGGGCTTTACGCTCAAGCCCGCGCGCGATGCGGCAAGCCGCGCAATGGCCGCCGTAATGCCCTTATAAACGCCCTCTTTGGTCTTGAACTCGAACGGCGGCCAATCGGATGTCGCCGCGAGCGTGATTTCAGGATGCTTCGCTATCCATGCCGCTTCTTCGCGGGTCAACTCGATTTTCGAGCCGCCATCACCATCCGGGCCGGCGAACAGCCATTTGTTTCGAACGCCAGATAGTTCCTCGCGGCTGATGGCATTGAGGCCTTTGCGCAGGATACTGAGCAATTCAGGTCGGTCGTTGTGAATGCCGATACGCAACGTGCCGCCTTCGGAGTTGCGTGTCAGTGCTATTTTCAGCCCGTCGATGGGGTCGGCGCGCTGCGCATTGCCATACGGGAGCAGCCACGACACATGCACGTCCGCCGTCCCAAACGCGACAGCTTTCAAACCATCGATTTCGCTTTCCACCTCGACCAGGACGCCGTCGCCGATCATGTCCTGGATTTCCTCGATGATTGAGGCGCCCTTGACCACGCTGACCGTCTTGGCGTTCAAGTCCTTCCACGATGCCACGTCTTCGTCGGCACGGGGCACCACGGCGATAATCGGGTCGAAGGCATAGGGTGCGGTAAACAGAACCGTCTTCTCACGCTCCGGCGTAATCGACAGACTGAACGCCCCATCCACTTTGCCGGTCGTTATCGCTTCGACGACGCCTCCCCACGTGTCGAAAAACTCGGGTACGATATCAATGCCCAATTTTTTGTTGAGCATCGCAATCAGGTCGGCGTTCAGTCCCCGATAGTTACCCGCTTCATCGACGATATCGACAGGCCGGATGAAGGTCGTTACCGCCAGTTTCGACACCGGGTTGGCGGCCAGCCAAGCTTCTTCTTCAGGCGTAAACTCGATCTCTCCGCCGGCACCCGCAAAAAAATGGTCCGCCGGATTGGAAATCCACATCTTTTCCAGCGCATGAAACTGCGCTGATGGAATGGCCCGAAAACCGGCATTGATGCGTTCGAGCAATTCTTCATCGCCTTTGCGCACGGCGGGATGCAGGTAATTGGCAAACAGGCTTGCCTCACCTCGTGCCAGGACGCCACGGATGCCGAAAGCCGCCAGGCCCGCTTCCACCGATGGGACCTCACTGATGATCGCACGCACCTCGCCCTTCAGCAGCTTCAAGGTCAGTTGGTCATCGCTGGACGAGGCGACGACCTCGACTTCAGGGTGTTTGTCTTTCAAAAACTGGTATTGGTAACTTGCCGCCCAGGCCCCGACCTTTTCGCCGGCCAGTTGCTTTAGAGACACGGGCGTATCGTCTGCACGAAAGAAAAGTGCTGTGTGAATATGGTGGATGGGTTCAGCAAAGTCGGCCCATTGGGCGCGGGACGCGCTCTTGAACATGCCGAAATGAATATCGACGCGGCCATCGCGCAAGGCGTCAAGCGTCCCTTCCCAACCGGACGGCACGAACTCCACCGGCGTTTTCGTAGCCCTACTCCAGGCGCGCCAAATTTCAACGGCCAAGCCCGTGGCTTTTCCGGTCGGGCTGATCACACTATAGGGTGAATAGGCTCTATCGATGGCGATACGAAGCGGAGGTTTGGTTTCCGCCTGGGTTTGCGCGATAGCGCCAAACGCCAGAAAAACGGCACCGCAGAATACAAAAAGCCACCCGATGATGCCGGCACGCCGTTTCAACTTGCTGTCCTTCTGGGAATTCCCGTGGTGATTCCTGTGGCAATGGCTCATTTGATGTGATTGTCCCTGCAAACCATGGCGCACGCATCCACACACCATAGTATTCGCCAAAGTGGTTCCGTGAAAGCAGATATCAGACGTATTTTTGGTAGATTTTTTGCAGGCCGGCGAGCACCTCGCGCCCACGTGCGCCGCCGTCGCCATTGAGGCGTTCCGCCACCACCACCTTAAGCGCATCGACGTGCACCCGAAGCGTCAACACCTGTTCGGGGCCGAACGCCTCAAAGGCATGCACCAGACGATGCACTTGATCGGCGATGGTGGTCACCAGGTCATACTCGAAGGTACCGCCCATGCCGCGAATGTCGTGGACGATTTTGCGAAAATGCCGCACCGAGGCGGACTCGATATCCGCGTCGCCCTCAATACCACCGAGAGCCTCATAGAGCCTGATCAGATCCGCTTCCACCCAATCCAGGTACTGTGCGCCAAGACTGGCGACAATGCTCTCATCCAGTTTTTTCAGGTTTTCCTGGGTTACCGCGTTGGGACCGCCCTTGCTGACTTTCGCCGCAATGAGATTGGGCGGAAATTCAGGTGTCGCTTTGTTGTTTTTCGGGGTCATTGAATCCATGCCGTCATTTGATCCTCATGCAGCGTTGGCGCGCCGGTCAGCGCCCTCAAACCGAGCCGCATGACGGCGGCGATCGGGACCGACGAAACGCGTCGCCTTGATAAAACCGCGCGGCCGCTCGATGATCTGCACCAGCCGGTGGTAGATGTTTTGCGCTGACATGGGCTTGGCGAGAAATTCAGTAATGCCGGCGTCTCGCGCCTCTTTTACGCGCGCGATCTCGGTATAACCGGTAAGCAAAATGACTGGCAAATACGGGTTGCGGCTGTCGCTCGCCGTGCGGATCATGCGCGTCAGTTCGAGCCCGTCCAAGGGCTCCATCAGCCAATCGGAAATCATCACGTCGGCGGGAAATGTTTGTAGTACTTTCAGTGCGTCGGACCCGTCCGCTGCTTCTCTGAGCGCGCGAATTCCCATACCTTTTAAAATCGTCTTGATGACGAAGCGCATGTGCAGGTTGTCCTCGGCAACGAGGACATTGAGGTGACTTAGGTCGTAGGCTTCCATCGGCGCCTCACTTTCAACGCCCCCTTTTATCGCTCTATCTTCTGCCCCCGAACTGCATACAATAATAAGTTTAACGAACAATGATGATCAGCGGAACTAAATTTGCCCCACCTTGGGCGCACACCATTTTTGCGACGTCCCCACGCGGCATGACTTCGCGGCACTACTTCATGGACGATTGCATCAGAACAATTTGCGCCACGTTGACCCGTGCAGGCTGGCTCAGCGCATAGATGATGGCTTCGGCGATGTCTTCGGGCTCCATGGAATCGTCGAAGGAATCGTAGAATTTCTGCGCTTGCTCTGCATCGCCAGAGCGTGCTTCGGCGAAATCCGTACGCACGATACCGGGCATGATCTCACTCACCCGAATGCCGGTGCCCGCATAGTCCATCCGCAACGACTTGGAAAACCCATGCACGGCATGCTTCGACGCCGCATAAGCTGTACGTGTCGCGCCCGCCGTCAAACCCGACGTCGAGCCGATATTGACCACATGGCCACACCCGCGCGCCACCATCCCCGGCACGATCGCGCGGCTGACCCGAAACATTCCGAGCACGTTGGTCTCTAAAATCGCCGCCCATTCGTCGGCGCTGCCTTCATCGAAGCGCTTACGCCCGCCGACCTCATGGCCGGCGTTGTTGATCAAGAAATCGATCTCGCGCCAATCGTCAGGCAAGCTGGCAGGCAGCGCATCGACGGCTTCGGTGTCGGTAACATCGAGTGTGTGGAGCAAAACTTCACCCGCCGAGGCCTCAAGCACGGCTTGCAAAGGCGCCTCGCGCCGCCCGCACACGACAACGCGCGCACCACGCTCACTCAACGCCAATGCAGCCGCACGTCCAATCCCCGACCCGGCACCCGTGATCAGTGCCGTCTTGTTGGTAAAATCCATCTTCATCTCCCGTGTTATTCTCGGTTAGCCCGCCAGCTTGTTCAGGCTATCGCTCAAGGCTTGATCAAGGATATCGACGCCTTGGTCCAACTCCGCCTTGGTGATTGTCAGTGGTGGCGCGATCCGCCACACGGCACCTCGTTCGGGGCGGCGGCGAATGTTCATCGACAGCCCCAGTTCGAAACAGCGCTCCGTGGTCAGCGCGCCCAATTCATGATCGGGTTGACGGCTCTCGCGATCCTTCACCAACTCGACACCCATCATCAATCCCTCGCCGCGCACATCGCCGATGGCTTCGTGCTTTTGCTGCAAGTCATTGAGCCGGGCGCGCAGATAGGCACCTTTCTCAACCGCCGCTGCCATCAAATCCTCAGCCTCAATCGTGGCCAACACCGCCAGCCCCACGGCCGCCGGCAGCGGATCGGAAACGTGGCTCGTATAAAACGTAAAGCCTTTGTCGTGGATATCGGCCTCGATTTCATCACTGGTGACCGTTGCCGCCAGTGGCACGCCGCCGCCCAAGGTTTTCGAGACCGCCATGATATCCGGCACCACGCCAAAATGCTCGGCGGCGGTTTTTTTGCCGATGCGGCCGAACGCCGTCTGCGCCTCATCGAGCACCAGCAGCATGCCGCGCTTGTGGGCTTCGCGCTTGAGATTCACGAAATAGTCATCCGGCGGCACGATGATACCGCCGGCTGAGATGATCGGCTCTGCGATGATTGCCGCCCCCTCGCCCCTGGACGCCATATCGAACATATTCAGCCCGACCCGCATGCACGCGCCGTCACAGGCATCGCGGCAATGCTCAATCGGGCAGCGGTAGGCGTTGGGCTCTGGGATCACATAGGTGCCGGGGATGGTCGGCCCATAGCCCTTGCGGTCGGATGCGTAGGAAACAGAGCCCGCGCCGGCTCCGGTGCCGTGCCACGACCCGCCCAGGGCAATCACCTCATGCCCGCCAGTGTGCAGCTTGGCCATGCGCAGCGCCGCCTCGTTGCTCTCGCCGCCGGTATTGAGAAACAATGATTTTTTCAACGGTGCCGGCATCCAGCCCGCCAGCTTGGCACCCAATTCCGCCACCACTTCCGGGATCATGCCACTGAACAGATGCACGGCTTTTTTGCCGGCGTCTTCAATGGCCGCGACGATGGCCGGGTGGTTGTGGCCGATGGTCGCGCACATCTGCCCGGACGTGAAATCCAACACCTCGCGGCCGGTGGAATCGGTCACGATCGACCCTTTCGCCGAAGTAAACAGGTTCGGAAAACTGTCCGAGCCGTAACGCACCAGATATTCCTGCGCCGCCGCCTTCAAATCATCTGTCATACTCAGGCTCCAATAAAATCATCGGCCATGGTACGGATGCATTTGTGTGGATGTAAATAGCCCCAGGTAAATAGCCTCAGGTAAACAGCCTCAGGCTTGTGGGCGGCGCGCACGAAGCATAATGTTCAGCCAATCACAGGAGGCCCCATTGACCGATTTTCCGAACAAAGATCAACTCACTATCCATTTCGCCCATCCGGCCTATCAGTTGGCCACCTGCCTGGAGGCGCGAAATACCGGTATCCAAAGCTTTCAAACCTGGTCGCGAGAAGATACGGCCAAGCGCATTGGCGACGGCCACGTGATGGTGGTGACAGGGTTTTGGGACAACAGTTATATCGACGCCGGTTCCAATCTGCGGTTCATTCAGGCGTGCGGCGCGGGCTACAACCAATTCGACCTCGATGCGATCACGGCGAAAGACTTGCGCTTCGCCAACGCCAGCGGCGTCAACGTCAATGCCGTCAGCGATCACGCCATGGCGTTGATTCTGGGGCTTTCGCGAAAGATCCATCTTGCCCGCGATAACCAGCGCGCCAAGCACTGGCGCGGCATGATCTCGGATTTGTCGCGCCGCGAGGACGAGTTGGCCGGCAAGACCATCGTGATCTTCGGCATGGGTGCTATCGGCTCGCGCTTGGCGCGGCTGGCCAAGGCGTTCGAGATGACCGTCATCGGGGTCAGGCGCAACACCGCCGCCATCAAAGATATCGTAGATGAGGCGCATACGCCCGATGCGTTCACCGGCCTTCTGGGTCGTGCAGATTTCGTCGCGCTGACCTGCCCGCTAACGGACGAGACCGCCAACATCATCGATGGGGCGGCCCTAGCAGCCATGCGCCCCGACGCACAATTGATCAACGTGGCGCGCGGAGGATGCGTCGATGAGCCAGCGCTGATCCATGCCCTGCAATCGGGCGTCATCGCGGGAGCCGGCATCGACACCACGGTGCAAGAACCCTTGGATAAAGGCTCACCCTTGTGGGACATGGACAATATCGTCCTGACCCCGCACACAGCCGGTGAAACGCGCCGCTACGAAGAAAACGTTATCGATATTTTGCTCGAAAACCTCGACCGCCTGTCGCGCGGTGAGGCAGACCTCTACAACCAGATCGTCTGAGCCATGACAGAGAGTTTTGAGTTTATCCGTTATGCCGTGAGCGACGGCATCGCCGAAATTGTCCTCGATCGACCGCCGCTGAACCTTGTCCACAAGGACATGACGCTCGAATATTTCCAGGCTCTCGAAACCGCCGACGCGGACCCGGACGTACGTGTCGTCGTGCTGAGCGGCGCGGGCAAGGGACTGTCGGGCGGCATGGACCTGAAGCACGCAAAGGAATTCGGCGCCCAGGCGATGGAAGATTTCCTGCGGATGTTCTACGTTGAACAAATGCACCGCTGCCGCGCCATGACAAAACCGATGATCGCCAAGGTGCACGGCTTCGCCCAGGAAGGCGGCTGCACGATGGCGTTTGGTTGCGACATGATCATCGCTGCCGAAGATGCAAAATTCGGCTATCCGGGCGTGCCCAACGCCGGCATTCCGCCCGGCATGCATGTGTGGTTTTTGCAACGTATCATCGGGCGTATGAAGGCCGCCGAATTGATCTACACCGGAAAATCCATCACCGCTTCGGAGGCTGAACGTTTGGGCCTGATCACCCGCGCCGTCCCAAGCGCTGAGTTACACGCCGAAACCATGAAACTCGCCGCCGAGATTGCCGCTATGTCGCCCTATACCCTGAAAATCACTCGCGAGTTCATGTACGCGGTCGAAGACCTGCCGTTCTCAGAAGTGCCGGAAGCCGCGCTCGAAGTGGTCTCGGAAGCGTTTGGGTCGGAAGACAGCCTGGAAGCCCGGCGCGCCTTCAACGAAAAACGAAAGCCGGTCTGGAAAGGCCGGTAATTAACCGATGCCGGTAAGCCGCCGGGCGCGGATGGTGCCATCGAGCGCGCGGATATCCGCCACCACTTTTTCCGCCGCCGTCACATTCACGTCGGCATCCAGCACAGCATAACCGATATCGTTGTCGGTCTCGTAGTGTTGACCGGCGATGTTCACGCCGTGGCTGGCAAAGACATCGTTCAAACGCCCCAACTCGCCGGGCAGGTTTTGCTGCACCTGAATGAACCGAGTGCCCACATGGCCGCGGGACAATTGCACCTGCGGAAAGTTCACCGCGCCGATGGTCGAGCCCACATCGGAATATTCCACCAACTTCTTCGCCACTTCCTCGCCGATGCGCTCCTGCGCCTCCAACGTAGAGCCGCCCACGTGCGGTGTCAGGATAACGTTGTCCAATCCCTGCAATGGCGACGAGAACACCTCTTTGTTCGATGACGGTTCTTTCGGAAACACATCAATCGCGGCGCCGGCCATACGGCCCGATTCAAGCGACGCAGCGGCGGCATCCAAATCGACTACGTTGCCGCGCGAGTTGTTGATCAGGTAAGCGCCTTCTTTCATCAGCCCGATTTCGCGCGCGCCGATCATACCGGCGGTGGCGGGTGTTTGCGGTACGTGCAGGGTGACGACATCGCTTTTGGCCAGCAACTCATCCAAGCTCGCCGCGGGCTCCACGTTGCCGTGGTGAAGCTTGTCGGTGTGATCATAGTAGATCACCCGCAGGCCCATGGCTTCCGCCAGCACCGCCAATTGGCTGCCGATGTTGCCATAGCCGACAATGCCCAGCGTTTTGCCTCGAATTTCATTACTGCCGGCAGCCGATTTTTCCCATTTGCCCTCATGCGCACCGACACTGCGCGGGAACGTGCGGCGAAACAGCATGATGATTTCGGCAATCGTCAGTTCCGCGACAGAACGGGTATTTGAGAACGGCGCGTTGAACACAGGGATGCCCCTGAGCCGCGCCGCATCGAGGTTGATCTGATTGGTGCCGACGGAAAAACACCCGACCGCCATCAGGCTATTCGCGGCGGCAATGATCTCTTCTGTCATTTGGGTGCGTGAGCGGATACCCAGCACGCGCACACCGTCAAGAGCGGCCACCAGATCATCGCCATCCAGGGCCGTCGTCAGTCGCTCGACGTTGCCATAGCCAGCTTTGTTCAGGCTGGCGACAGCGGTCTCGGAAATGCCCTCCAGCAGCAAAAACTTGATTTTTTCCTTCGGCAGCGAGGGGTTTTCGATCTTGATCATGGCGCGCATCCGTTATTCGGGTTTCAGCGCGCGCATGGATAGCGCGCGCCACCGTCAGGCGCCAGACAATTCCAGGATATCACGGTGCAGGCTTTCCGGTATACGGACACCCTCAACCAATGCAGCTTCGCGCCGTGCGTGGCGGCGATCTCCGGGCAGGCGCACCCCGTCTTGGCTGAGCATCTCGGCGAAAAAAGTTTCGCAATGCTCACGCCACCCTTCCTTGTCGCCGAAACGGTCCGGGTCCAGCGCGATGATAATTTGTCCTCCGCGCTCGGGCCCGCCGTCACCGTTGCTGGCCGCCGAGATTTCCGGGCTGAACGGTTGCCCGATGAGGCCCGCGACCAGCATTTCTATCATCAGTGCGATGGATGAGCCCTTGTAGCCACCAAACGGCAACAGCACACCTTCAAGCACCGCTTGCGGGTCGGTACTCGGGTTGCCGTCACTGTCCAGCCCGACGCCCTCTGGCAAGACATGCCCATCACGCGCCGCAATCTGCACTTCACCCCTGGCCATCACCGAGACGGCTTGGTCAAACACCATGGGCGGCGCGTCTTTGCGTGGCCAGGCAAACGCCAACGGGTTGGTGCCGAACAGCGATTTCGAGCCCCCCGCCGGCGCCACGAAGCGGCGCGACGCCGTCATGGCGATGGCGCAAAGCCCCTGCTCGGCCAGCGGCTCCACGTCGGGCCACAACGCCGCCATATGAAAGATATCGGTCAACGCCGCGATGGCGACACCTTGCTCGCGGGCACGGTTGATCAAAGCCTTGCGGCTGCGCTGCTGCGCCAAGGCGGCAATGCCGTTGTCGCCATTCACGCGGATAACGCCGGGCGCCAGGGTATCGATTTTCGGCACAGCCTTGCCATTGAGCTTGCCGTTTTTAAGAGAAACCACGAACGACGGCAGCCGGAACAGACCGTGCGATTGATAGCCGTCGCGCTCGGCCATGGTGATGTTATCGGCGGTGGCCTCGGCGTTGGCCTGATCGCAACCGTTCGCCAGCAAGCTGTCATAGGCGAGCCGGCGAACCTCTTTGAGGGTCAAGACAATATCCGTCATAGGAACTCCTGTCGCACAGCGGTGGCACCGCAGCGGTGTTTTCGGAAAATCAAAGCGCCCTTACCGCCATCTCGATGGGGCCTTCGGCGCGGCTGTGGACGAATTGATCCACATAGGGGTTATCGCATTCGTTCACCTCGGCGGTTGGACCTTCCCAGATGATGCGCCCGTCGTGCACCATGGCGACGCGTTTCGAAATCGCCGGCAGGCTCGACATGTCGGACGTAATCGACACCACCGTCGCGCCCAGGCGTTCGACAATATCGAGGATCAACTCGTTGATGACATTGGTCATGATCGGATCAAGCCCTGCGGTGGGCTCATCCAAAAACAGGATATCAGGATCATTGGCAATGGCGCGAGCCAAGCCGACGCGTTTTTGCATACCGCCGGAAAGTTCAGCCGGATACAGATCGGCGGTCGGTGCATCCAGGCCAACCGCCGCCAGCCTGTCGATAGCGTGCTCCCGGGCCTGGGTCCCTGTCATAACGCCGTCTTGCAACAGCCGAAAGGAAACATTTTGCCAAACGGGCATGCTGTCAAATAGGCCCGATTTCTGAAATGTCATGCCGAAATGATCGAGAAACCGCCGACGTTCGGCGCTGCTGAAACGATCCACATCATCGCCTTCGAAGGTGATGGTGCCAACACTATGGGGGATCAGCCCCATGATGCATTTCAAGATCAACGTCTTGCCTGCGCCGGAGCCGCCAATCAGCACCAAGGCATCACCCTTAGCGACGCTCAAGTCGATACCTTTAAGCGCGTGATTGGCGCCAAAACGTTTCTCGAGACCGTTCACTTGGATCAGCGGGACGTCAGCCTGGGTCACTGTAGCTCCTAGACTGCCTAGACCGGTTGTTCGCCGATGACGGTGCAGCGTTCCATATAGCGCGGCTCGTCGTCGGTGTAGTTCATGACAGCGAAGTGCATGATGGCCCGGTTATCCCAGATTACCAGGTCCTTCTCGCGCCAGCGGTGGCGGTAGAGAAATTCGGGACGGATGCAATAATCATACAAAAACCCCAAAATTGCGGCACTTTCATCGGCGGCGAACCCATCGATGTGCGACGTAAAGCCCGGGTTGACGAACAGGCTTTTGCGTCCTGTTTCGGGGTGCGTGCGGACGATCGGATGCAGGGCGCGGTTGGCGCCGGCCATATCGCCTTCGACGACAACCGGCTTGGCGTATTGGGTGCGGGCCGCCACTTCGAAATCGTGCCAGGCGTGCAACGGGGCGAGTAATGTTTTCATCGCGTCGCTGAGCGCCTCATAGGCTGCGGCTTGGTTGGCGAAAATGGTGTCGCCGCCGGTGCGCGGGACTTGCTTGCCATGCAAAATGGAAGCCTGCGCCGGTTGGTCGCGGAAGCTGACATCTGAATGCCAATAGGTGCCAGCACCCTTGCGCCCGCGCGGCTCGCCATCGGCGTCCACTTGGTTGGAAACCCGATAGATTTCGGGGAAGTCCGGGTGGATATAGCGGCTGACGGTATCTTGCAGCGGCACTTCATTGGGATCGCCGAACAGCGGGCCGAAGTGGCGGGAAAAGGCAATATGTTGTTCGGAGGTTAAATCCTGGTCGTGGATCACCAGCATGCCGCCGGCATCGCGCCACACATTGACCAATTCTCCGGCCAAATCGCCGGCCACATTGCCGCCTGCATCGGCGCCGAGATCAATACCCGAAATTTCTGCGCCGAAACCCGGCGCCAGCGGTTGCAAATCGTAAGTCAAAGCCAGCGTCCTCCCTATAGAAGCCTTTTACACCAAGCCCCCAAAAACGCAAAAGATCACAGCACACATCTTGGCGCACTTGTTTTGACCTCTGTCAAAGCCGCCTGAAAATGTTTGGTCTAGGGTTAGTTCAGAGGTTGAAAACAATCACTCCGGAAAGGAGGACCAAGCCATGTTGGAACGTACGATCAGACAAATCATCGGTGAGCAGCAGTTGCTCAAACTACATGGCGAAGACAGCGTCGTCGACGCAGCCCAGGCCATGGTGGAACGCCGTGTCGGCGCGGCACTGGTCAGCGACGGGGGCGAGACCTATGGCATTGTCACCGACCACGACATCGTTGAACGTGTCGTAGCACTTGGCATGTCCCCCGCCGAGACCTTGTTGCTCCATATCATGACGCCCAATCCGCTGACCATCGGCCTCGATGATACGGCGCTGAATGCGTTGTTCGCCATGCGCGACAACAACACGCGCCATCTTGTGGTCAAGCGCGACCAGGAAGTGGTCGGCATCGTCTCGGTGCGTGATCTGATGCGCTCGCTGGTCGGGCAAATTCTCAACGACCACAATATCGGTGACGACCTTTGGAAAGAACTCAGAACCTGAACCCAATGTCGCGGATATACGCGTCGATTGCGGCCCGCCGCTCGGCCGTGTCTTCGCCGCGGCCTTGAGCCACCAATACCCGGCCGCGCTCAATGAACACATCGCACCAAGGTATCGGTTCCGCCGCCGTCAACTCTTCCAGGCGCTCCGCATAATCCGCTGCGAGATCCCAGTTCCCCCCTTGCAGGCTAGCCTCAATCGCGTCGCGCAAAAACCACATGACATTATGAAACAGCACCCCGCCCGCGAGGATTTCCTCGCCATCCGCCAAAGCCTTGGCGCGGTCGGCATCGCTGCCGGCAAGAAATGCCCGGGTGCCGCATATGCGCGCGCCGATAAAGGCCGTATCGGTCTCTCGGCTTAGACTCCAGGCTTGGTCGATGATCTGCCTGCCTGCGGGGGCATCGCCATTTCGGGCAACGGCACGGGCCTTGTGGTTCAGGATATAGGCTTCCATACGGCGGTTGCCGAAACCGCGAATGATCTCCAGCGCGCGCTCCAGGTTTTCGAGTGCCCCATCGCATTGACCGGCGTCCGTAAGCATCTCGCCATATAAAAGCCGGGCCAGCATTTCGGCCCGCAGATTGCCGACTTGCTCGGCAGTTTCGATGGCTGCCGGAAATCCATCCAGGGCGCGATGAAAATCGTTTAGATAGCGGTGCATGTTGAGCACCATATAGCGGTTGGCGACCGCTATTTGGCCAAAGCCCTCCGTTTCGCAAATCTCCATGCAGCGCTCGAAGCTGGCCCGAGCGGTAGGCATGCGGCCCTCGGCATATTGTGCATCGCCAAGCCCGCTTAGGCCGCGCGCAATCCATTCCGGCTCGTTCGCCTTTTCTCCATGGGCAATGGCGCGTTCCTGTTCGGCGACGCCCGCCGCAACGTCACCTAGAATGAACAAGAAAGTGCCCCTGAAGTAATGTATCTGCGAGCGGGCGCTATCCATGATCTCGTCTTCGCCAGCAGCTTCCGCCGCATCTAATGCAGCCATACCGTCGTCCACCTTGCCGAGCATACGTGCGGCGGCGGCGATGCCGATCTGGGCGCGCACCTGTCCGGCCCGATCTTGCGCCATCTCCGCCACCTCGCCGAATGTCAGGATCGCATCTTCGGGTTGGCCCAGAAGGATAAGCAAATCGCCCTTCTCGCCATGCAATTCGGCCCGTTCACCGGTGGCTGCCAATTCGATGCCGCGCTCGATGAACGGCAAAGCGCGCTGGTAACGGTAGTTTTCGGTTTCGGCGCGCGATGCCGCGATATAGGCCTGCACGGCTTCCGCCGCTCCACCCCGATCCAGGTGTTCCGCATGCAGCGCCAGATTGCGCCCCGCGAAATTGGCCGCTGCCTTCAAATGTAGCGCACTGCGCCGGCCGGCAAGCAGCGAGCCGTATATGCCATCGGCCACCAGTGCGTGGGAAAACAGCATTTGATCGCCATCGGGACGCACCAGACCGTGCTCCATCAAAGCGCGGCAATCGTAGTCCGGGCGGTCGATCAGGGTGCGCAGGTCATCCAGACCAAAACGCTGCCCCATGACCGACGCCGCTTGCAATGCGCCGCGGTCGGTCGCCTCGAGCGCATCCATGCGGGTCAGCACGACGCTTTGCACGCTGCCCGGCAACGCCTCGCCATCGCCGACTTTGGCAGCGTGAAAAATCTGCTCCAAGAACAGCGGGTTGCCACCAGCACGCTCCAAACACCGCGCCACCAAGTCCGGGTCCGTTAGGCCGTATGCCGCCGCCATGTCTTGTCCCTCGGCCCGGGCCAAAGGCGACAGATCAAGAACCTCACACCGCGATTGCCAATCTTGGCTACCTGAAAACCCGCCCGAGAGCCGCCCCCCTGTGAGCCGTCCCCCTGTGAGCCGTCCCCCTGTGAGCCGTCCCCCTGTGAGCCGCCCCATGGGATCGCCGTCGTGGCGTGACGTCAGCAAAAACATGACCGGATGATTGCACGCGGTATCGAGCAATACCGCAATGTCGGAAAGCGTCACCGGGTCGGCCCAATACAGATTGTCGATATAGATCAATATCGGCTGCCTGCTAGCCGCATCACCGACCAATCGCGCAAGCGCGCGCCGCCGTCCCTGGTCGCGGGTGTCGTTGTCCATGGCGTCGTACAGCACGCGCAATTTCGGCGAAAACGGCAGATCCAAGAGCGCACGAAGATGCGCCGCGCGCTCCGGCGCAAGATCGCTATCATCGTGCGCCGGCCCGGCCAAACCAGCGGCGATAGACCGCAGCGCCTGGCGCCCGGTTGCCGCGCCGAAATCCAGGATCATCGCTTCATAGCTGGCAAAACCTTGCGATTGAGCTTCGCGACGGAACGCTTCAGCCAAGCACGACTTCCCAATCCCGGGCTCGCCGCGCAAATAAAAGATCCGGCCTTCGCGCTTCGTACGGGCAGTTTCAACCGCACGGGCGAAGCTTGCGCATTCGGCGTCCCGGCCAACCAGAACCGTGCCGTCTTCCACTTCTCCCCGGCGTCGGCCCTCTATGGCCCAAACCGAGACCGGATCATCGAATCCCTTGACCGCCACGTCGCCGACTGAGCGACCTTCGATCTCGTCGGCAACGGCCCGGTAGACATCGTCGTTGACGTAGGTCTCGCCGGCATCGGCCAATCCATCAAGGCGCGACGCCAGGTTCACGCTCGATCCGATGACGGTGTATTCCTGATAGGTGCCGCTGCCGGTGCCGCTGGCCACCACCTCGCCCGATGCGATCCCGATGTGTACGGACAAGGGACGATCAAGCGGCGTGTCCAATTGGGCGATACGCGTATGAATTTCCATGGCCGCCAGCACTGCGCGTAGCGGATCATCCGTATGCGCCACAGGCGCACCGAAAATCGCCATCACCGCATCACCGATATGCTTGTCGATGGTGCCACCGTGGTCGTGCACAGCACCGTCCGCAGCCTCGAAATAGGCATTCAAAAGAGAGTGGATTTCCTCCGGGTCAAGGCGCGACGAAAGCGACGTATAACCGGCAATATCGGCGAACAGCACCGTCACCTGTCGGCGCTCGCCTTCCGGTTCACCACGTTCCGCGCCGCGTTCACGGATCGCCTTCAGCAATCGTTTGCGTTCGCCCAGTTGGGCGACGCCCAATTCCTTGAGGTCGGCGTCGGTGAGCTCGTCGGCGATATCGAAACCGATACGGTTTTCGGTAAACATCT
>JABIPG010000225.1 GCA_018698795.1 Rhodospirillaceae bacterium | reverse complement strand
TATCTGGATTCCAGGTTCGGTGACGGCCAGCTCATTCCGCGCGACCCCGAAAACCGCGCGCGTATTCTCACCCTGGCGGCCCTAGCCGAAGGGATTAAAGACGCGCTGCTGCTCGTGACCTATGAAGGCCGGTTCCGCGAGCCCGTCGGCGCCGTTCTTGACGCTGCCGAAGTGCGCGAAAAACGCCCACGTTGATCCTGCCGAGCCTCGGCTTTCAAAGGTGGAGTTCGGTAGTTTGAATATATTGACTTATTTGCAAACCTATGTATGTTCGCAAATAATGAATTCTAAAAGATTGAACACCTGCACTCTGCGGGTCAAAGAGGAAGGGTTTATGAGATGAGTGAGACGAACATTACCGAATTGCCTGGCATTGGCGGGAAAACTGCGGATGCGTTGCGCGACGCAGGCTTCGAAACTGTACAAGATATCGCCGCATCAACACCCGAGGCCCTGAGCCAAGTGAAAGGCTTTGGCCCGGCACGCGCCCAGCGCCTGATCGACGATGCCAAAGCCATGGCGTCCGAAGCGCCGAGTGCCGAAGACAGCAAAACCGAAAGTCCTGCGAAACCAGCCGCTAGTGCGGCTCGCGTTGCACCCACCCCCCCCAGGAAATCGTTTGCGGCCCGCAAAGTTGTCTGGGCTGCGGCGGCCGCATTGGCAATCGCCGCCGTCGGCGTCGCCATCTCCGACGATGACACTTTACCCAACTGGGTTTCCCTGGACATCTTAAAAGGGCCGCTGCTCCCGATGCAGCAGACATCAAGCGCAACCGAGACGACGGCGCCTGCCACTATGGAGGCTGCCGCTTCAACAACAACCGCCGAGGTTGTTCAACCGGTCACCACCGCGCGCACGCAAACGCCGCAACCGGTCGCGTCAAAAACTATCGCAACTGCCGAAACCAACACCAAGGATGCCAACCCGATGATGGCGCAACGGCAATTGTTCACGCAGGGTCGTGGTATCGAAGCTCTGCGCGAGCAGCGCCAACAATTTGCTGAGCACACCAAGGCTGTTCGCGAACAGGCGCGACAACGCCACCAAACCTGGCGCGAAGAGAGCCAAAAGCGAATGGCGGCCATCGAACAACGTCAAGAACGCCAACGCCAAGAGCGAAAAGCCCGGATCGATGGACTCCGACGGAACCCTGATTGGCATCGCCCCTTCAATCAAACCGCTTGGACCAACGGCGCCGGAAATGGCATGGGAAATGTGACGGAAAATGCGTCGGGTTCCTTCGGCTTTTCCATGAATCAGCGCTACCAGGGCTATGGCACGCAGCAACCGGTTTGGGGCTACGCACCCTATCCTTACGCCTATCCGCAACAACATCCAGCCGCGGCATGGCAAACCGGTGCTGTTCAAGCACCGGCTGCGAATAGCGCATTAACCAACACCGGAGGCTGATCGCCGCCACAGCAATCACGCCTTAAACAAAACCGAAACGGCCGCGCCGGGATCACTCCAGTGCGGCCGATTTCTTTTGTCGTTGATTTTGTGTGAGCTGCCTTATACCAAATTGCAACTTGGTATTAGCAGCCGGGGCCGTCTGCGGTTTCGTCGTCGCAGAAGATCTCGTAGATCGAGCCCAGCAGGCGCTTGGTGTTCTCATCGGCGAGGGAATAGAAGATCATCTGACCTTCACGCCGCGTCTGCACCAACCCGTCTTTGCGCAACAAAGCCAATTGCTGCGACATTGCCTGATCGCGCAATCCCAGGCGGCTTGCCAACTCGCCGACCTTGGCTTCGCCATCCACCAATTGGCAGAGGATCATCAACCGGTTTTTGGAGGAAAGGACCTTCATTAGGTCGCTGACGGTTTCCGCCTTCGCCTGGATTCTTTCCACGTCCATGTCTTCTATATTCATAACTATGAACATAGGAGGGCAGCTCCCGGCAGTCAAGCAAACCGCGCCCTACAGGCGGTTCGTGATAGCTCTGGGCAGCTTTGGGTCGGTACGGAAGATATTTAGATGTAGAGGTTGATATCCGATTCGAGCGCTTCGCCCATATAGGTCGCGGCGCCGCCAATCTCGATACCGTCGATCATGTCGTCTTGCGACCATTCGAACAGATCCATGGTCATCTGGCAGCCGACCATCTTGACGTCGCCCTCAAGGGCGATATCACGAAGCTCCTCGACCGAGGCCACGCCTTTTTTCTTGATCATATTCTTCATCATCTTGGTGCAGGCGGCATCGACACCGGGGATGGTCGAGATCAAATTCGGCATCTGCATGTGCATGCCCATCATCGGCATTTCCATACCGGGATTGCCCAAGGTGGAAATCTGCAGATGGCTGATGTCCTTCTTCAGAAGCTGCAAACCGTAAAAGGTAAAGAACATCGTCACATCGACATCCATGGCCGCGCCCGTGGTGCTCAGAATAAACGGCGGATACGCCCAATCGAGCGTCCCTTTGGTGACGATGATGGTCATTTTCTTGGCATTCGAGGCGGGTTCGGCGGACATGGCGCGAGCTCCTGAATAAGTTTCAAACTTGGGCGCACAAGGCCGATCCGACCTGAATTTCGTGCAAACCTTTGTCATTTTATAAAACGCGAATATGAAAATGGGAAGTGAATTCTTATCCGCAGAGAACACGAAGCCGCTATTTTCGATATTGCGCAAATTTTGATTCTTTTTGAATCAATAGGTTAGAGACCTTATTTGCAAGAAATTGCAAATTTATCAAAAAAGCTGTTGACCTTTATAATCATAATTCTGTATATATTTATCTACGCAATCAATTGATTAAACAAAATGATTGATTGCAGAAGGAAATAACAGGTCGCCGGCCTCGCGACACAGCAAAAGAATAAGAGGCCGGCATTTTTTCAGGCGGGTCACACGACCCTCAGAACGCAGGACAGCTCCCACGCTCCGGTGTTCACATTGAAGCAAGTGGGTAGATTGAGGAGATCTTGAAATGAAAACGTTTATGAAAACTTTGTTGGTTACCGGCATCATCGGCACGGCCAGTGTTGCAGCGACTTCGGCTGACGCGTTCTGGTGGGGTGGCCCCTGGAACAACAGCGGCAACGGCTATGGCGACGGCAACTTCTCCATGAGCTTCTCGGCTCGCGGCAACGGCAACGGCGCTGGCAACGGCTACGGCTATGGCAATCCCTACTACGGTGGCCATCCCTACTACGGCGCCCCGCAGGCCGGTTACTATGGTGCCCCGTATGGCGCGCCTTATGGTGTTCCGCCACATGCCGCCGCTCAAGGCCCCCAAGGTACGCCGTTCCAGCCTTATGCGCCGCAGGCGAAAGCTGCTGACGCAGGCAAGGCTCCGGTAGCCAAATAACGACACAGCCTCCCTGGGACCCTCCCTCATATCAGGCGGGTCCGATTTCCGGCGGCGCCGTGGATTTCTCCACGGCGCCGTTTCTTTGTCGGTTATGCCCCCAATCCGTGGCGCTGCATCCGCCGCCACAGGGTCGTGCGATCAATCCCCAGCATTTTCGCCGCCCGCGATTTATTGCCCCCGCAGGCGTCCAAGGCGTCGCGCATCTCACGTAAGTTCTCCGGCTCGTCCAGGCCCAAACCAATGCCGATACCATTGCCGTTTCCCGAATCGCTCGATGGCGACACGCCATTTGCTGTGCTGGAATAATCACGCACGGTTTGCGGCAAGCTTTCGGGACGCACGGTATTGTTCACAGCGCAGACGACCGCATGCTCGACGGCGTTTTCCATCTCGCGCACATTGCCGGGCCAGAAATAATCCATCATCAGGCGCATGGCTTCCGGCGAACAATCGATGTTGTCGGGGTAACCGCGCTCGACCAGATTGGTGCACAGGTGCTTGAGCATCAGCGGGATATCTTCCGGCCGCTCGCGCAACGGCGGAATGATCATCGGGATCACAGCTAGGCGGTAATACAAATCGGCCCGAAACTCACCGGCCTCAACCATCGCCTTCAAATCGCGGTTAGATGCACTGATAACCCGCACATCCACACTAACGGACTTGTCCGAGCCCACCATTTCAAACCGTTGTTCTTGCACCGCCTTCAACAGTTTGGCCTGAAGATGCAACGGAATTTCCCCGACTTCATCGAGCAACAACGTGCCTTTGTGGGCCGCTTGAAAGCGGCCTGGCCGATCGCTGGTGGCGCCGGTGAATGCGCCTTTCACGTGACCAAACAATTCCGACTCGATCAACTGCTCGGGGATGGCGGCGCAATTGACCTCGACCAGCGCTTCGTCGCGGCGCGAACTGTTGGTATGAATCAGCCGTGCGATGTGGGTTTTTCCGGTACCCGACTCACCTTGCAGCAACACAAATGCGGACGAGGGTGCGACCTGCTCAACCCTCGACAAAATCTCAATCATCCGTGCATCCGTGGAGACCATATCGTCTTCTTGCCCCAACTGCGGCGCCGGGCGGCCGTCCGATGACGCATCGTTCTGCACCACAACCAACCGCAGTTTCTCGCCATCCCCCAGGCATTCGAGCCATTTCGTATGGATGCGCAGGTTTCCCGCCGCACCACTGTCGGCAGCGGACAGCCGGAAACTCAGCATGCCGACGGCATTCGCCACGCCAAGTCTTTCGGCATCAGCTTGGCGAGCATCAATGGTGCTGAGGAGATTGATCGGTCCGAATGCCGCGAGGGACTTGACCGTGTCATCATGCGAGCCATTGCCGGCCCAACCCAGCAGCTTCTCCGGGTCTTGGCTCTGGCAGCGGATAGTTCCGTGCTCGTCGGCAATCAGCACGACGCCATCAACAAACGGATTGATGGTGACAAGGATATCGCCGAAATCCTGTAGGTGTTGCATCACGGTCTCCCTCCAGTTTCGAGTGTTGCACGCGAGGAAGTGTTGCGCAACACATCTCGATACTCAAATCTCACTATTTTCTTTCAATAACAATAAGTTAGATGGGATTCAAGAAACCGCTGCCGTGCAAAACTGTTGCATACATTGTAGGCCTGAAAATTTTCCTTAATATTTTCAATGACTTAATACTTGGCACGCGAGTTGCTATTTAAAGTGACGACGGCGTCGAATGCAACGCCGCGCAGCAGGGAGAAGGTTATGGTCGGTCTGAATTCGAACGATCGTGGGAAAGGGTTTCGCGCCGCCGGCATATGGGCAGGCGCGCTGGTGTTGGGACTATGCAGCCAGCCGGTTGCAGCCGCCGAGTACCGGCTTTCGACGATCGAGAAAACATCCGTCGCCTCGGCCGCGACCATTGGCGGCAAGGTGGTGCCCTACAAGGAGGTGACGCTGTCGGCGCAGACACCGGGGCAAGTGCTGTTTGTGGGTGGTGGCGAAGGTGACGCGAAAACCCAAGGCGAGCTATTGGTTCGGCTCGACGATGACGACCTGCAGGCCAAACGCCGCGCCGCCTTGGCAGAGTACAATCACGCCGAAGCGATCATGCGCAACGCGCAGGTTCAGTATAACCGCGAAATGTAGTCGCCCAGCGCCAACAATCTCAACCGATCAGGCGGCATGGGCATGCCGATGTTGTTCGACCAGATGTTCACCCGTGGTTTCGGGAACTTCATGGGCAACAACAATTCAAGCCCCTGGGTTGACCGCTATGCCGATTTATCGACCCAGTACAGCAACCTCAACCAGTCACAGTCGCGCTTGATGAGTTCGCGCGCGCAGATAGAGCTGCTCGACACCAAGATCCGCGATGCCCTGACCATGGCGCCGTTTGACGGCGTTATTGTCGAAAAACTGGTGGAGCCGGGCGACACCGTGCAACCCGGTCAGCCGCTGATCAAATTCGCCCACACCAAATATTTGCGCATTCAGGCCGAAGTGCCGGTGCGTCTGGTGGGTGGCCTCAGCGTCGGCATGATCGTGCCGGCCCAATTGGACGTGCACGCCCAAGAAACCCAAGCCCGCGTGGCGCGGATCTATCCGATGGCCGATTCGTCGCGCCACACCGTGACCGTGAAGTTCGATCTGCCGCTTGGCGTCGCCGGTGGCCCGGGTATGTATGCCGAGGTCCGTATCCCCGACCTGAATGCCGACGACCAGGCCCGCGTTGTGGTGCCGAAATCCGCCGTGATCTGGCGCGGCAGCCTGCCCGGCATCTATGTCATGAAAGACGGCAAGCCGTCGCTCCGCCTGGTGCGGCTCGGCGGCGCCATGGGTGACGACCGGATCAGCATCCTGGCCGGTGCCAAGATCGGCGACCAAGTCGTGCTGAACCCACCTGCAACCGGCGCAGCGGCGCGCCGGGCCAAGCAACAGTAGGGCCGGGGTTCGTCTGATGGCACACGACAGCACATCACAACCGAATACGGGGTCAGCGCCTGATCCAGATCTCGGCCTCGCCGGTCGCATGGCGCGAATGTTCATCCATTCGCCGCTGTCGCCGCTGCTTTTGGCGGCCAGTCTGGCTGTCGGCATCCTTGGCCTTTTGTTCACCCCGCGCCAGGAAGATCCGCAGATCTCGGTGCCCATGGTGGATGTGTTCTTCTCGTACCCGGGCGCATCGTCGCAGCAGGTCGCGAGCCTGGCGACCGATCCGCTGGAACGCATGATGAGCGAAATTCCGGGGGTCAAACACGTCTACTCCGCCTCGCAGCGCGGCCAGGGTATGGTCACCGTGCAGTTTGATGTCGGCGAGGACATGGAACGCTCGCTGGTGAAGCTCTACGACAAGCTGATGTCCAACATGGACAAAATTCCACCCGGCGTATCGCGCCCGTTGGTGAAGCCGAAAGGCGTCGACGACGTGCCGGTGGTGACGCTGACGCTGTGGTCCGACGAGTTGGACGACGCCGTCCTGCGCCAGGTCGCTTTCGATGTGCTGCAACGCCTGAAGGAAGTACCAAAAACCAGCCAAAGCTTTATCGTCGGCGGTCGGGCCGAAGAAATCCGTGTGGAAATCCTGCCCGAGCGGCTGGCCGGCTACGGCATCAGCGCCGGCCAGATCGCCAAGACCGTCAGCGCCGCCAACTCAGAACGCGAGATGGGCTACGTGGAAACCGGCGGCGGCGCATTCAAGCTGCAATCGGGGGCCTTCCTGGAGACCGCCGAAGACGTCAAACGCCTGATGATCGGCACCCGCAACGGCGCGCCCATATACGTCAGCGATATCGCCGAGGTTACGTTCCAGCCCACCGCCGCCGACGCCATCGTGCAGTATTATGTCGGCCCGGCGCTCGCTGGTGGCGATACAGAAACCCAGACGGAGGGCGAGGCGATCAAACTTGGCGCGCCCGCCGTCACCATCGCAGTGGCGAAAAAACCCTCCACCAACGGCGTCACGGTCGCCGAAGGCGTGTTGCAACAGATCGAGCGCCTCAAGGGCCACGTCATCCCCGACAACATCAACGTTGCCGTCACCCGCAACTACGGCGAAACAGCCAACGACAAGGTCAATGAGCTGCTGATCAAGCTGTTCGTCGCCACCGGCGCGGTGACCTTGCTGATCTGGCTGTTTCTGGGCTATAAGCCGGCGATCGTGGTGCTGATCGTGATTCCCGTCGTCATTTTGGCGACCGTGTTTTCCGCCTGGCTCATGGGCTACACCATCGACCGCGTCTCGCTGTTCGCGCTGATCTTCTCCATCGGCATCTTGGTCGACGACGCTATCGTCGTTATCGAAAACATTTACCGGCGCTGGCTGATCAAAGGCGAGATCGAAACCGCAACCTCCATCGAGGCCGTACGCGAGGTCGGCAACCCGACCATCCTGGCCACCTTCACAGTGATCGCCGCCTTGCTGCCCATGGGTTACGTCAGCGGCATGATGGGGCCCTACATGCGGCCCATTCCCGTGCTGGGCTCGGTGGCCATGCTGTTCTCGCTGTTCGCGGCGTTCATTTTCACGCCGTGGCTCGCCATGCGCATCCGCCCGACGCTCGATCAGCTCAAGAAGGCGCAGGACAAGGAACACGCACAAAGCCAGCGCCTGGAAGGTTTTTTCCGCCGCACCCTAACGCCCCTGATCGAAAATAAAGGCAAAAACCGCGCCTTCCGACTGGCGCTTTACACGGTGCTGTTCGCGACCTTTGGCCTGTTTTACACGACCTGGGTCACGGTCAAGATGCTGCCGCTGGACAACAAGCCGGAATTCAATGTCGTCATCAACATGCCCGACGGCACCGCCCTGCCGGTGACCGCCAATGCCGCCCAGGCCTTGACCGACGTGCTTTTGGATATTGACGAGGTCACCTCCGTCCAGACCTACGTAGGCACCGCGTCACCGTTCAATTTCAACGGCCTGGTGCGCCACTATTACTTGCGCCAGCAACCCTGGTACGGCGACATTCAGGTGCAGTTGCTGCACAAGAACGATCGCGAGCGATCCAGCCATGAAATCGCCGATGCCGCACGCATCGCGCTGAAACCCATCGCCGACAAACTGGGCGCGCGCATCCAGGTCGTTGAAATGCCGCCGGGCCCGCCGGTGCTGCAAACCATGGTGGCTGAAATTTACGGCCCCGACCGCGCGACCCGTGTTCAGGTAGCCCAGGACCTGACGAAAATATTCGAAAAAGCCGCCGGCGTTGTCGATGTCGACAACTTCATGCAGGCGCCCTACCCGACGTGGGAATTCGCCATTGATCGCGAGAAGGCCGTGCGCCACGGCGTTTCCGCCGAGCAGATTAACAAACAGCTGGAAATGGCCATGGGTGGCTACAAGCTGGGCGATATCAAGGCCGGCCATGTGCTGGAGCCACGCTATATCGTGCTGCAGTTGCCCTTGTCCGTGCGTGCGCAGTTCGCCCGCGTCGGTGAATTGCCGATCCCATCAGTCAACGGCCACCTGATTCCACTGGCAGAACTGGGCCGCTTCAAACGCGCCACCCAGGACCCGGTCCTCTATCACAAAGACTTGCGGCCCGTTGAGTATGTCACGGGTGAGGTCACCGGACGTCTGGGCGCGCCTATCTACGGTATGTTCGCGGTCGAGGATCTGCTGGCCGATTATACCACGCCCGACGGCGTCAACTTGACCAGTCACTACCTCGGGCCGCCCACCGACAGCTTCGCATCGGCGTTCGAGTGGAGCGGCGAATGGACCGTCACCTACGAGACCTTCCGCGACATGGGGCTCGCCTTCGGGGCGGCGTTGATCTTGATCTATATGCTGGTGGTTTGGGAGTTCGGCAATTTCCGCCTGCCCGGCATCATCATGGCGCCGATCCCGCTGACGTTGATCGGTATTATTCCGGGCCACTGGTTGTTCAGTGCACCGTTTACGGCAACCTCAATGATCGGGTTCATCGCGCTAGCCGGTATTATCGTGCGTAACTCCATCTTGCTGGTGGATTTCACCAAGCATGCCATCGCCGACGGCATGGAGGTCCACGAAGCCGTGATCCAATCGTGCCGGACCCGGACGCGGCCAATCATCATCACTGCTTTCGCCTTGGTGGCAGGATCGAGCGTCATCCTGACCGATCCGATTTTCCAAGGCATGGCCATCTCGCTGCTGTTCGGCGCCATCATCTCGACCTTGCTGACATTGGTGGTCATTCCGTTGGGGTGCGTGCGCGCCGGGCAATCGTTCTGCCCCATGGATGCCAATGGCGTCGCTATCGTTCGCACTGGTGGCCCTGGCGGCCCTGGCGGC
>JABIPG010000222.1 GCA_018698795.1 Rhodospirillaceae bacterium | reverse complement strand
GTTTTCGCACGGCTCGTTGCCGTCGGCTTCTTCGCTGTGGGACGGGTTGAGGATGGTTTTCTAGCCACCGGACGCCTCCAAGTGATTGATCTTGTTTATATTATGCGAGAAGGGTCGTATTCACCAGAGCCGACCGACAAATCAGATCAGCCGCCTCCGCCGGTGCCGACGATGAAGTCGTCATCGCTCAAGGTACCGCTAACATCGGTGAGTTCGATTTCCATGTCAGCCGTCTGATCGTTATCGGTGTCGATCTCGAGAATCTTAGTGTTGGCGTTATAACGCGCCGACGCTTCGCCGGTGAAGCTTTGGGTCTCGTCACCGACGAACGAGAAAGCCCCGCCGGTGGTCGTGACGAACCCGGAAAGGTCGATTTGATCGATCGGAGAGGTTCCGTCGCCACCGGCTTCAAAACCGGTAATTTGATCGCGTTCGCCCAGGCCAAGGCCGGATTCTAAGGCCGTCGATACATACTTGAACACATCGGAGCCCGTACCGCCCTCCAGCACATCGGCGCCATCGCCACCAATCAGAGTATCGTTACCGTCATCGCCCCTAAGTACGTTGCGTCCGGAATCACCGCTGATAACATCGTTGAAATCTGATCCTTCGGCATTTTCGATGTCGTTGAGGGTGTTGCTATCGACACCGGTGGTTGCGGTACCCGCGGTGAGATCAATCACCACCGCCGCGCCGGCATCGAAGAACGACACCGTATCGCCGGCGGGACCATTGGCGCCGCCATTGATGACGTCATCACCGTCGCCAGCAATGAACCAATCGTCACCAGCGCCGCCATTGAGGGTGTCATCGCCATCGTTGCCCATCAAGATATCGTCGCCGCTGCCCGTGGAAATCGTGTCGGCAGAATCGGTGCCGGCGGAAACGAGATCATTGGTGTTTGCAGATTCACTAAGGCTTGCGGCAACCCAGTAGGTATTGATGATGCCATCTTCCTGGAAATCGAAGCGCACGCGGTCTAATCCGGTGGTCAAGTGGTCAACCACGGTCATGGAATGGAAGCTGTCATCACTAGAGTCGAAAATATCAAACTGCAGATCGTCAAAATTGGTGTCTGAATCCTGGTCAACCAGCACTGCGCCTTCCAAGAACAGCGTGCCGTCGATCAACAATTGATCAAGGCCGTCAACGGTCATGGTATCCGTCCCTAAAGTCGCGACATAGACCTCCTTCCCGCTGCTCCCCGCGCCGTAGGTTTCGTTGCCGCTGGTGCCGTCGATCTCCTGTCGCCAATCGAAGTTGGCTGATGTCAGGGAGCCGGAGAAACCGCTTAGGGTAATTTCCATATCGGCAACCGAGTTGCCGGTCAGATCGATGGAAAGTAACGTGCCGACCAGTTTCGCCGAAGCCACGGTGCCAGCGAAGGTAGTCGTGATCGTGGAACTGAACGCCAGATCGCTCAGAGCTTCAAGGCGGAACTTATCCCCTTCGCCGGTACTGAAATCGGTGATGGTATCACCCGTCCCGACACCGGAGTGTGACGCGTCACGGTATCGGAACGTGTCACTGCCGGTCCCACCGGTCAGGTTATCTGCGCCAGCGCCACCGCTAATGATGTCACTGTCGCTGCCGCCGTCCAATGTATCGGCCCCGCCGCCGCCCGAAAGCAGGTCATTCCCGCCCTCACCACTCAGCGTATCGTTCCCGCCTCGGCCAAACAGGTCATCCGCACCGGAACCGGCTCGCAAATAGTTGGCATTGCTATCGCCACGCAGTTCATCATCGCCCGAACCGGACCGTAGGCGCTCGATATTGAGCAGCGTATCAAACCCGCCGAAGCCATCTTGGATGTACGTCGCCATGTTCTGGTTGTTGTCACCCAAGTCCGCGATGACGCTGCTGGTGGCACTTGAATAGCGCGCCCAATCCGTACCGGCGCCGCCATCAATGGTGTCGTCGCCGCCGCGTGCCCGGAAGGTTTCGCTCGTGCTGCCGCCGGTTATGATGTCGTCGTAGTCGGACGTCTGCACCTGCTCAATGCCACTGATGAAGGTATCGGTGCCGATGCCTGCATCCACCGTGGAAGCAGATGTTCCCGTACCGCCACCTGACGCATCCATGGTGACTTTTACGCCGGCGGTGGCATCGCGGTAATCGATACGGTCCGTGCCTGCGCCACCCGTTACGGTGTCGTCGCCGCCGAGTATACGGTAGCTGGTGAAGTTGCTCGAATAACCGGTGAAAACATCGTCGCCCGACGTATCCATAATTTGCAGGCCGCCAGTTGCGGTAGAGATCCCGGCGTAATTGCTTAAGGTATCGGTACCGTTGGCACCCTTGCTCACTTGGTTGCTGGCCTGTGACAGGTCGAGCGCAATCGACGTGTCCAAATTCCGGTAGGTCAAGGTGTAAAAACCAGCGCCGGATTCGAAATCGATGTCGTCGTTGCCAGCCCCGCCGACAACAGTATCGCCACCATCGCCGGTTTTGATGGTGTCATCTCCGTCGCCGCCGACGAATTTATCCTGGCCCGTGCCGCCAATCAGGGTGTCATTGCCGTC
>JABIPG010000031.1 GCA_018698795.1 Rhodospirillaceae bacterium | reverse complement strand
CGTTGCGTTGGTCACCAAAAAATCGTCCCCCACCACCTGCACGCGTTTGCCCACCGCCCAGGTAAATTTGGTCAGGCCGTCCGCGTCGTCTTCACCCAGGGGATCTTCGATGGAAACGATCGGATAGCGTTCCACCCAGTCCACCAGCATGCCTGATAGCGCATCGGAATCCATCTCTCGGTCGTCTTGGGCCAGGGTATAGCGCCCGCCGTGGCCGAATTCGGATGCGGCGATATCGAGCGAGATCGCGACGTCTTGGCCCGGTGTCAGGCCGGCGGCCTCAATGGCGCGCACCAGTGTCTCCAGTGCTTCCTCGTTGGTTTGGAAGGCCGGCCAAAACCCGCCCTCGTCGGCAACGCCTTGCAAGCGCCCGCTGTCAGCCATGATTTTGCCGGCATGGCGATAAACCTCTGCTGTCCACTCCAGCGATTGCGCATAGCTGCGTGCGCCGACGGCCATGACCATGAAATCTTGCACATCGACCCGTCTGGCGGCGTGTGCGCCACCGCCGAAAATCTGGATTTCCGGCAGCGGTAGGATATCAGCGTCACTGCCACCCTGAAACGGGCCCAGATATTGCCAAAGTGGCAGTTTTTCCGCCGCCGCCGCCGCGTGCATGACCGCCATGGAAACCGCGATCAGTGCGTTGCCGCCAAGGCGCGAACGATTGTCGGTGCCGTCTAATTCGATCATGCGCGCATCGATGGCGGCTTGGTCGCGCACGTCCATGCCCTTCAGCGCCGGCGCAATTTCAGTAATGACGGTTGAGACCGCGCCTGCCACATCCAGCCCGCCGAACGCAGGCCCGCCGTCGCGCTGTTCAACCGCCTCACCCGAACCGGTCGATGCGCCCGCCGGCGCGATAGCGCGGCCAAGTGCGCCGTAACGAAGCGTCACGTCCGCTTCCACTGTGGGGCGGCCACGCGAATCCCACACACGGCGCGCATGGACGGATTTGATGTTGTATTTGCTCACAGTGACACTCCGATCTCGCGGGCCCAATGATCCAATACTGACGACAGGCCAGTAACGGGTGATGACAGCAGCCCGCGGGCAACCCGGCGAACGCGATCTTTGTCGGCCTCATTGGTGATGTATTCCACAGGGGATTTACCGTCGATACGCGCCAGAAACAAGCCGGGCAACAGATGTGCGGTGCGAACCTCCACCGATCCGGCCAGCGGCACGGGGAGGGTGTCCAAATAGGCGTCCGCTAAGGCGTGAAAACATTTCAAGAATGCCGGCGCCGTCTGTGGGGTCCAAAGGCATTTCAGCAACAAATGATTGAGGCAGAATGCAAGATCAAATGCCGGGTCGCCCCACCAGGCGCACTCGGCGTCGAGGAACACCGGCCCCGATGCGCGGACCAGAATGTTCTTCGGGCTGACGTCGCCGTGTACCAGCGCGATTTTCGTTTGCGCGGTGATTTTGACAAGGCTCATCAGCTGTGCAGCCAGATCGGGATGGCGTCGGGCGGTGGTCTCCAAATAAGGTTCTAGGCGGATGGCGTGGAAAGTGTCGTCGGTGGCGAAACGCTCGGCCAGGTCAGGCATGGCAGCGGTGCGTGCATGGATGGTCGCCAGTGCGCGTCCCGTCGCGGCGGCGAAGGTTATGTCGGCGTTGCCGTGGCGCAATTCTTCCTTCCACAGCGGCGCCTCATCGGCGGCAATGAACTCCATGGCGAACATGCCTGCATCTGCATCGTGTGCCAAAACCTCGGGCGCTGAACCAGGAAGAATTTGATTGGCTGTCTGCAGCCAGGCGACCTCATTGGCATTGCGCGATATGGGGACGAACCAATCGTCGGCGACCTTTAGTTTCTTCAGGGCGCGTTTGATGCAGAATTGCCGGTCCGGCAGATCGACCCGCCAGATATCGGACGATACGCCGCCCGTCAGCGCCGTGTAACGGGGCGCTGCGTCGGGCCGGATGAGGCCACCATGCACGAGAAACTCGTTAAAGACGGCTTCTGGTGCGCTATCGGCTTCGTCCTGCATGCTTCTCTGTTAGCAGGCTTGGTCGTGAAAGCAACGGCAATGAACTGAAACATTTCGACATCGGCGAGTATTCATAGAGACACATTGGCGCGCTACATTGCTATTCATCGGGTTGCCGCAGATTTCCCCCCCATATTGCCGCAACCCACGTCAGGGGCATGCCCCCCATGACCCTGACAGCCTCCCTGTGAAAACTCGCCGGCCCTCTTTAGGGCCGGTTTTTTTTCCAGTAGCGCGTGCTAGACTTGATTCATGACAATCGCAGAATTGAACATCGGCGGCAGCTTCCAGATGTGGATGATCTTTGCGCTGATCATCGGCGCATTGGCGTTCTACGTGCGCGAGCGCGCTTCCATGGAACTCACATCTCTCGGCATTGTTTGTGTGCTGTTGGTATTTTTCCATTTCTTTCCAGTGATCAGCGATACCGGCAAAAGCGTCGTCACGCCGGTGCGCATCTTGCAGGGCTTCGCCAATCCGGCATTGATCACGGTGCTGGCGCTGCTGGTCATCGGGCAGGGGATGGTGCGCACCGGCGTCTTGGACCGGGCGGCCGCTATGGTGTTGGATTTTTGCGGCGAGCGAGGTGGGCTTTTGTTCGCGCTGCTGATCTTGCTGTTGGTGGCAATTGTCATCAGCGCGTTCTTGAACAACATTCCGGTGGTGGTGATTTTCATCCCGATTATGCAGGCCCTGGCGCACCGTTTCGGGCGCTCGCCCTCGAAGCTGCTGATCCCGCTCTCGTTTGCCGCCGTGCTGGGCGGCATGACGACACTGATTGGGTCTTCCACCAACTTGCTGGTCAATTCCGCCTTGATCGAGATGCAGGTGACGCCGTTCGGGTTCTTCGATTTTTCGGTGCCGGGTGTGGTGATGGCGTCGGTGGGGCTGCTTTACGTGTTGTTTATCGCACCGCTGTTGCTGCCGGACCGTACCGGGATGGTGGACGAGTACACCGACGGGCAGGGGCGGCAGTTCATTGCCCAGATGACGCTTTCAGATGATTCCGAGCTCATTGGCCACGATGCGCTGGGTGGGCATTTCGCCGCTCTGCCGGGCAAGACGCTACGCACGGTTTATCGTGGTGACGAGGCGATCTTGCCGCCATTTGAGGATTATCGCGCCCGTGCAGGTGACGTTTTGGTCGTGGCGGCGACCCGCCAAGTACTGACCAAAAGTTTGTCGAGCGATCCGGGAACTTTCCACCCGAAGCTTGAAAGCGACGACGATGCACCGCCGAGCGAAGGTGAGCGCTGGACCGCAGGTGAACAAGTTCTGGCCGAAGTGATGGTGGCGCCGGGAAGTCGACTGACGGGCCTGACCTTGCTGCAAATCGGATTTCGTTACAAAACCCATTGCATCGTGCTCGGCGTGCAGCGCCGGTCCCGCATGTTCCGCTCCCGCCTGACAGATATCCGCCTTGAGGCCGGGGATGTGCTGTTGGTGCAAGGCCAACCGGCAGACGTGACGCATTTGCGCGCGTTCCGCGATGTGGTGGTGCTGGAAGGCTCGGCACAGGAATTACCGGCCTTGACCCACGCCAAGCGCGCGCTGCTGATCTTCTTAGGCGTCGTCGGTTTTGCCGCGACCGGCCTGTTGCCTATTGTGGTCACCGCGCTATGCGGTGCGGCGGCGATGGTTGTGGTGGGCGTGATGAATGTGCGCCAGGCGTTTCAGGCCGTCGATCCGAAAGTGGTGACGACTATCGCCGCCGCGTTGGCGCTTGGTGTCGCGCTGCAAGAAACAGGCGGTGCCGGGTATCTGGCTGGGCACCTTGTCGCGGCGCTGGAAGGGGCGTCGCCGGCGGTGATGCTATCGTTTTTCTTCTTGTTGGTGGCCGGCGCATCGAACCTGATCAGCACCAAAACATCAGCGGTTCTGTTCACGCCCATTGCCGTGGATATCGCGCGTCAGCTGGGCGTTCCGGTGGAGCCGTTTGCGGTCGCGGTTATCTTTGCCGCCAACTGCTCGTTTGCGTCGCCGCTGGGGTACCAGACCAACTTGCTGGTGATGGGACCGGGGCATTACCGTTTCGGCGACTTCGCGCGCGCGGGCTTGCCGTTGATCTTTCTTTTGTGGGTGGTGTTCTCGCTGTTCGCGCCGGGATATTACGGCCTTTAGGAAAAGTCCGGCCTACCAATCCTGTTTCAAGGTTTGGTTGATGAACGGCGCAATCTCATCGAGCGGCAGTACAGCGGCGCAGATGCCGTCTTTCGCGACGGCGCCAGGCATGCCCCACACGACACTCGATTCCTCATTTTGTGCGATCAGCGTGCCGCCCGCCTCGACGATGGAGCGGCTGCCGTTTAAGCCGTCCGCCCCCATGCCGG
>JABIPG010000057.1 GCA_018698795.1 Rhodospirillaceae bacterium | reverse complement strand
TACGAGTTTCCCTGGAACCTGAAACTGGCCGAACGCCTGGAGGAAGACGTCGACAACGCCATCGCCAGAAACTCCCGCCTGGTGATCAAAAATCCCTTCGAGCGCCGCCCCGAGGGCGATCCCATGGGCGATCTCAACATCCAAATCATCCCGCCACCGCTGCAACCGCTGAAAAAACCACAACTGCCGCCGAGAATCTTCAATCCGCGCAAGCAAGAGGTCTGAGGTCCGGCGACGAATGCCGCTATTGCCAGTGCGATACAGCCGAAGGCTGAGATTGTCCGTCTGCGTATTCGCCCATAGAATGCCCGCGACATGTGCCCGCGATGGGCGTCTGCCGTTGGTGGCCGGGGGGACGGCTCAAGAGAAAAGCGCGGGTTGGAACCTATTGATTTTGTTCAGGACTAAAAAAAATCTGGGGAACGAACCCAATTTTCTCCGTAATCAAACGGCGGGACTTGTTTCCGGCACCCCCACCCGTCGTCCTCGCAAAGGCGGGGGCGGGAATGACGATGTCGCAGCAGGCGAACCCAACAATCTCCCCCAAGCGGCGGTATCGGTCCCGGCCAATATCATATTCGAATGTCAAATAGCACGCCGTCACCGACCTGACCTGAGGGCAAGTCGGCAATACGGAGCTTTTATAGCATACTATCTCTAAAAATCAATAAATTCCTATTGCGAATTCAACACAGTTGGTGGCGACTCAATCCGAAAGCATCGAGAGTGAGCATACTGAGCTCGCTCCCTCTCCCCCCATCCGCACATTAAAATCACTCTAATAACCATAAAAATTGTAGGTATTTATTGAAACCGTAAAATAAATGTGGTTATCCTCCACCTAACATTTGTTAAGTGATCGCGGCGTGGCCGGACGGCTGATAGGCGAATGCGCCCGATTGCACGGATAGAGAGGGGGGGATTTACCCATGAGCAGCGATACCGAAACCGTTCACGCGCACCATTGGGAGGTCAGTTGGGCGCCGCTCGTCATTTCGCTCGGCATTACCTTGCTGGTGCCGATGACCTTTGCATCCTACTTCGTTTACGAATCGATGCTGATGGCGATCATTTTTGCCGGCCTCGGCACGCCGTTGCTGTTGCTCGGTATATCCAAATGGATTTACGAAGGCGCGACGCAGAAGATGGCGATCGAGAATGTCTCTGATTTGGGCATCGGGATTTTCATCGTTTCGGAAATTCTGATCTTCCTGTCGCTGTTCGTCAGCTATTGGACCATGCGCATCTCCGTCGGTGCCGCCGGTGACCCATGGCCGCCCGCCGGCACACCGGACATCAGCCTCGCGCTGCCGGCGATCATGACCGTCATTCTGGTGGCCTCGTCGGCGACCTATCATATGGGCGAGATGAAGTACGAAGAAGGCGACAAGGCCGGCTTCAAGACCTGGCTTTTGGTCACCATCGTGCTCGGCCTGGCGTTCTTCGCCTGCACGGCCTACGAATATTCGCACCTGGCGCAGCAAGGTTTCCTGCCGGGCACCAATTCGTTCTCTAGCGCTTTTTACGGCCTCACGGGCTTTCACGCCGCGCACGTTCTGATCGGTGTGTTGAGCTTCGCCATCATGCTGTTTGCGGTGATCCGGGGGCCGATCAGCCACATGTTCGTCAAAGGGGCGGGCATCTACTGGCATTTCGTCGATGTCATCTGGTTCTTCGTCGCCTCTCAGGTTTACCTCTGGTAGGCGGGGGCATCAGACGGTGCGGTTTTTCTTAATCTGTTGTGGGGTGATTGCGGTCTGCGCCATGTGGGCGCAGACCGCGCTGGCGCAATACTACAAGCCGCCCATATCCGACCTCGACCCCGAGATCATGCAGATCGATGAGAAAAAATATCTCGGCGCCAAGCTGAAAGGCGAGACTCGCCTGATCGGCTCGGACGGGCGCGAATTTCCGCTGTCGGACATGCTGGGTAAGCCGTTGGTTTTGGTGCTTGCCTACTACACCTGTGACGGCAGTTGCTCGGTCATCAACAACGAACTGGCCAATCTGCTCGACGACGTGCGCCGCGTGGTGCCGGGTGAGGATTTCCGCATCCTGACGCTGTCGTTCGACACCAATGATAATCTGGAAACCACCGGCGCCTTCATCGATAAACTGAACGTTCCCGACGCCTATAAAGACCACTGGCGGCTCGCCACCTTTAAATCCGAGGCCGACCTGAAGGCCGAGACGGCGCGGATCGGGTTCAAATTTTTCTGGTCGCCGCAGGACAAGATATTCCTGCATCCGGGCGCATTTTTGTTTTTGTCGCCCGAGGGGCGCTTGATCCGCATCCTGTATCCGCCGGAAGTCGACGGCGGAGATGTGGAACTGGCGGTGCTGGACGCCAAACAGGGCCAGTTCCGCCCGCAAGAGATCATCAATTTCGCGGTCAGCCTTTGCTACAGCTACAACTACGCGGAAGGGAAATACACGCTGAGTATTCCCATCTTCGTCGGCTTTGGGGCTTTGGGGCTGGGGCTGACCATTCTGATTACATCCATCCTAGTTTTTAAATCCAAGAAGCGAAAAGCAATGGGGGAGATTGACCATGCGCATATCGCCTAGAGTCTACGGCGGCTTAATGGCCGTGCTCTTTGCGGCACCGGCCTGGGCCGGCCACGAAGGGGAAAATCCGAATCCGACCGATGCCTGGAACCACACCTGGACCGAAGTGCTGATCGACCTTTGGGTCATCGGCATCATCTTTGGCGGCATCGGGTTGTTCATGTTGTGGAGGTACCGCGCCAAAAGCCCGGGCGATGTCGGTCAGGCCAAGAAATTGTCCCTGGGCGCCGTGCTGGCCTGGTCGCTGGTGCCGTCGGCAATCTTTCTGGCTGATGACTTCTTGCTGTCGGCCAAGGGCTGGAGTCTGTGGAACATTCAGCGCACCGTCCCCAAAAACGCCATGGAAATCAAGGTGACGGGCTCGCAATGGGCGTTTGGCTACGAATATCCGAACGGCGTTGAAATTTCGTCGACCGACCGTGACGAGGACGCCGATCTGTTCTCACAGACGGTGATGGAGGGCGACATGGTGGTGCCTGTTGGCCAGCCGATCGTGCTGCGCATGGGCGCGACCGACGTCATCCATTCGTTCGGCCTGACGGATTACCGCCTGAAGGAAGACATGATGCCGGGGCGGATCACGTATCTGTGGTTCATCGCCAAGGAGCCGCGCGTCTCGCAGGTGGTCTGTGTCGAATATTGCGGCACCAGCCACGCGCAGATGTTCAACCGCGTCGTTTCTGTGCCGCGCGCCGACTACGAGAAATGGCTCGCTGCCAAAAAAGCCGAAGCCGCGCTGCCGCTTATCAAGGTCGCCAAAGGTCCGTCGATGGACGTTGGTTCGTTGGCCGTCGGGCGCCTTGTGGCCGCGAAGAAAAATTGAGGATAGGGGGAGTCTGAATCATGACAACCGCAGCAACCGCTGAAGCCGCCGCACCGAGCGAAGGCTTCAAACTCAGCGAATGGATTTTCACCACCGATCACAAGCGTATCGGTATCCTCTACCTGATCGGCTCCATCGCCGCGCTATTCGTGGCCGGTTTGATGGCGCTCGGCATCCGTATCGAGCAATATGCGATCGGCGAATCGGGTTTGATCAATTTCTTCGTCGGTGATTTTTCCGGCGAGATGAGCACCGGCGACGCCTACAACGTGGCGCTCTATTTCCATGGTGCGGCGATGATCTTGGCGTTTCTCATTCCGGGGCTCACGGGCTTTGCCGCCAACTACCTGATCCCGCTGATGATCGGCGCGCCCGACGTGGCGTTTCCGCGCATCAATGCGTTCAGCGTGTGGCTGTTCTGGATGGGGATCGTGGTGGCGTTGCTGACTTTCGTCATCCCCGACAAGCCCGACGTCATGTGGACGGGCTATCCGCCCTATTCGGTGCTGACCGAGGGCAATACGGCGTTTTATGTGTTCACGGTGCACCTGATCGGGTTTTCATCGATCCTGGGTGCGGTGAACTTCTTGGTGACGATCATCTACATGCGCGCACCCGGCATGGGCTGGAACCAGATGAACATGTTTGTCTGGACCATCTTCGGCGCCTTCATCATTCAGTTGGTGTTCGTGCCGGTGCTGGCGGCTGCGGTGACGCTGTTGCTGCTCGATAAATATGTCGGCACCAACTTCTTCAATCCGGCTGCGGGCGGGGATGTGCTTTTGTACCAGAACCTGTTCTGGTTTTACTCGCACCCGGCGGTGTACGTGATCTTCCTGCCGGCCATGGGCATCATGTACGAGATTCTCGCCACCATGGCCAAAAACCGTATCTTCAACTACAAGGCGGCCGTCTACGGCGGTATCATCGGTATCTTGGTAATCACCGGCGAGGTCTGGGTGCATCACCTCTATATCGCCGGCATGCCGAACTGGATCCGCATCGGCCAAATGGTCTCGACGCTGATGATCTCGGTGCCGGTGGGGCTGATGGTGATTTCGTTGTGGGGCACGCTGTATAAAGGCTCCATCACCTATAGCGTCGCTATGAAGTACGTGGTCGCCAACATGATCTTGGTGCTGCTGGGCGGATTGACCGGCATTCCGCTGGCCATCACGTCGATCACTGTGCATCTGTCCGAAACTTCGTTCGTGCATGCGCATTTCCACTTCATCATGGGACTGTTCGCGACCTTTGCGGTGTTCGCCGGCGTCTATCATTGGTTCCCGAAAATGACCGGGCGCTCGGCTGACGGCAAACTCGCCAATGTTGCGGGTGCGCTAGCATTGATCGGCACGCAGTTGACCTTCTGGCCGTTGTTCTTCATCGGCACCGAGGGCATGCCCAGGCGCTACTGGAACTACGAGATGTTCCCTGAGTTCGAGCCCTGGCACCAGATGGCCACCATCGGCGCTTTCGTCATGGCGTTCGGCATGTTGCTGATGATCATCGGTTGGGTGAACTCGGCCATTCGCGGGCCCATCGTTGAGGAGAACCCGTGGGGTTCGAAGTCGCTTGAATGGACCCATTGTCCGAGCCCACCGGGCCCCGGCAACTTCCCCGTATCGGTGGAGGTTGATCCGGAGTGGACGCCTTACGACTACAACAGGGATTGATGGTGATGTCTGGTCAGCCCACTGGTCAGCCCACTGGTCAGCCCACTGGTCAAACCACGGGTCAAACCACGGGTCAATCCACTGGTCAATCTGGCGAACATAGACGCAGTCTTCGCCTGGGGGTCGCTGCGGTGATCTTCGTGGCGCTGGCGGTGTTCATGTACGTCTCGATCATGTACAAGATCGTCAACTACGGCCCTTAGGCTCTAAAGCGTTCGTTGTTATGTCTCGACGCGTGGACGTCCGCTGACCATCCAGTACCCGACGCCCATTAGGCCGGCGCCGCTAATGGCGTTGCCGAGTGTTACCCATAGCAGGTTCCTTGCGGCGCCCGCCAAGGTGATGGTGTCGGGGTGATCGGATAGCAGGGCAACTGAAAAAATCGTCATGTTGGCGATACTATGTTCGAACCCAGACGCGATAAACGCAAACAGACACCAGAAGATCAGTATGCATTTAGCGGTATCATTGTTGGTTCTCGCTGAGCTCCAGATTGCCAGGCACACGAGCCAGTTGCACAATATCCCACGCGCCACCAACTCGCCTGCCGGGGCTGACATCTTTTTCGCGGCGATAGCGTGAAGGAGGCTGGCGCCATCTTGAAGAACCGCACCGCCCCCGCCGGCTGCGAAAAGCAGCGCCAATACGACACATCCCATTAAGTTCCCGACCCAGGTTGTTCCCCAGCTTCGCGCCAAATCACGCAGCGACGTGACGCCGACAAGAAGCCCCAGTGTCATATACATGGCGTGGCCGGTGAACAACTCCGCGCCGGCGAAGACAACCAACGTGAGCGCGATCCCGAAACTGCACCCCATGACCAGACTTCGGAGCGATGGATCAATTGTTTCTCCGACACTCAGGATTAAAAGAATACCGATCCCGACATAAGCCCCCGCCATCATCGATGCGATAAAAAATCCGACTGGATTCTCCCGCAACGTTTCCGACTTCGTGCGTGCGAGAACCGCGAATTCGCTGACCGTTTCAGTGAGTGTCATGGCTTTTCCATTGTGAGGGCATTTCCATTGTAGGGGCGGAGAAGACATCAACGTTTATGCGCAAAACAAAACCCGGCGTCAGCTTTTTAGATTCATTCCAAAAATCTTCTTGACCTAAAACCAAGTATTTTGATAATGTATCGACTGTAGATACACTGTCACGCAGAGCGATACAAGATCAAATTGATTTTTAATTGATGAATGGGCGGGAATTCAGGCGCGTCAGTAACGGCATCACAGAATTGACGGATCAATCGCTTTGCGAAAACGGACGGGAACAAACAGGAACTTATCAAAACTCAAGGAGAGGTTTTCATGTCTTTCGAAGGAAAAACCATTGCTGTCACAGGGGCGGCGTCGGGAATCGGTGCGGCCAGTGCTGCTGCAATCAAGACGCAGGGCGGCAAGGTCGTCGGGTTGGATCTCAATGAGCCGGCTGCCGGTTCCGTCGATCAATTCATTCGCTACGATCAATCCGATGCGGCCTCGATCAATGCTGCGGTCGCCGCGCTGCCAGCGGGGCTGGACGGCCTTTTGAACATTGCCGGTGTGCCGCCGTCGGCGAAATTCGGCCCGGCGAAAGTCCTCGCGATCAACTTTGTCGGCCTGCGTCAGTTCACCGAGCAGGCTGTCAGTAAACTTGGGGATGGCGCCGTGATCGTGAACATGTCGTCGGGCGCCGGTATTGGCTGGCCGACGAACATTGAGAACATCAAACAGATGTTCGAAGTGGAAGGATTGGACGGGGTCCAAGCCGCCGTCGATGCGCTTGGTATTCAGCAAGATGGTTTCGAGAACAGCTCGGCCTATCCGTTCTCCAAGCAGTGCCTATCGGTGTGGTCCATGCTGGTTTGCACTAAGTGGAAGGATCGCTCCATTCGCGTCAATGCGGTTGCACCGGCAGCTGTCGAAACACCAATCATTGGCGATTTCATGGAAAGTTTCGGCGCGGACGCCGTGGCCCGTATGTCCCACTTCGGCGCTGCGACGGCGGAAAATATCGCCAATGTCGCTGTGTTCTTGCTGACGCCGGAAGCCGTTTGGATCAATGGCGCGGTCGTGGCGACCGACAACGGTGCAACTGGTACGGCGACCTGCAAGAAAAACGGCCTGCTATAGTCACGGGTTCACACCGGGTGGGGCTCTTGTTGGTCGTGCTTATTTCTGTCGTCCTCCCGACTAGAAATGCATGAGCAGATTGACTTGGGCTCCACCCACTTTAGCGTTGCGCAAATGCACCGAGCAATCGGCGGCAAATCAAAACAGGAGAGGCAAGATGTTTCCAAACGTTGTGACGACAGACTTGTTCATCAACGGCGATGTGCGTCCTGCGGAAAATGGGCGGGTTTATGATCTGTATAACCCCGCGAGACCGACGGAGCTCGTTGGCCACGCCGCGTCCGCAAGCCAGGCTGATATGGAATCTGCCGTGCAAGCGGCTCATGCCGCTTTTCCCGCGTGGTCAGCGCTCTCTCATGGGGAGCGCGCCGATAAACTGCGCGCGGTGGCTGCGGCGCTGACTGCTGATGAAGATGATGTCGCCGCGCGTTCGCAGCTGTTTACCCGGGAACATGGAAAGATTTTGCGTGAAACCCAATTGGAGTTATCGCGACTGGGTGATCGATTTCTGCTCTCAGCGGGATATGGCGAGCGCTTGGCAAAGGATGAGGAAATCGCGGGGCCACCGTTCGATACGCTGATTTCACGTCAGGCGCGCGGCGTCGCGGCGTTGGTCGTACCATGGAACTGGCCGCTGTCGATCTTGGGGGCAAAACTGCCACAAGCCCTGATTGCGGGAAACACGGTTGTCGTGAAGCCGTCCAATAGTTCTGCACTGGTGCCCATGTTGACGTTGCAGATCATCGCAAAACTCCTGCCGCCTGGTGTCGTTAATGTGGTGACAGGAAAAGCGTCAGAGATCGGTGATGCGTTGGTCGGACATCCATTGGTACGTCAGGTCAATTTCACAGGGTCCATTTCCGTTGGTCGGCATGTGATGCAGGTGGCGGCAGAGAACATCACACCCGTGACATTGGAATTGGGCGGCAACGATCCGGCACTCGTGCTGGAAGATGCGGAGCTGAATGACGAAGCGTTCATGCGTATGTATCTTGGCACCTTTGCCTCCACGGGTCAGATTTGCATGGCGTTGAAACGCTTGTACGTGCATGAGAGCCGCTATGATGAAGTCGTCGATGGAATGCTCGCAGCCTGTAACCGCGCTGTCGTCGGTGATGGTTTATTGCCCGAGACCACGATGGGCCCGGTCAACAATGCGGGGCAGCTCAAGATTGTCACCGATATGATCGACCAGGCTCGAGCCAAGGGCGCGGATGTGCGCGAATGCGGTGAGACCCCTGATGACGAACTCTACAATGGCGGCGGCTATTTCCAGAAGCCAACCTTGGTTTTGGATGCAGACCCGGCATTGGATGTCGTCTGCGACGAGCAGTTTGGCCCTGTGTTGCCGATCATGAAATTCAGCTCCGATGACGAAGCCATCCGAATGGCGAACGACAGCATCTTTGGTTTGTGCTCGTCGGTCTGGTCGCAAGATGCCGAGCGCGCCGTCGCGGTCTCCAAGCGGCTTGAGGCCGGGTACACATATCTCAACAACCACGGCCCGATGGGGCAAGACAGCCGCGCGCCGTTCGGCGGGTTCAAGCAGTCAGGCGTGGGGCGCAACCTCGGATATGACGGCGTCTTGGCCTTCACCGAAGCCCATGCCGTATCCGGCCCACCTGAATTTCTTCTTTAGCCTTTCAAAGGGACTGAAGGGGCTATTCGAGGAGAGATCAAATGCAATACAAACGTATCGACCATGTCGCAATCAATGTCAGCAACCTCGAGGTTTCGAAAAACTTCTACGAATCGCATTTTGGGTTCGAGTTCTATTTCGAGCACGACACACCGGCTGGGTTCGATATTTACTATCTTAAACTCGGCGATACTGTGTTGGAATTGGTTGGTCGCGGTGAAACCGTCTCAGGTTTTCACTTTTGTCTTGAGACCGACGATTTCCAAGGCGCGGTTGCATGCTTGAGCGATGCCGGTGTCGAAGTGATGCAGCCTCCGCATGACGTCCCCGCGCGGGAGAAGCGTGAGGAAGGCTGGATGCGGGTTGTCTTCTTAGGCCCCGACGGCGAACAGATCGAGCTTAGAGGCTAGGCAACAATACCGGCGTTTGATCGGTGCCTAAGCTCTAAGGCGTTCGTTCTTTGGATCGTAAGCTGGGGCGGCTAGCGTGGTCGTGGCGAACCGCTCGCCCAAAATTTCGATTTCCAGATCTTTGTCCAAAGCGTCTGGCGTCACGTAGGCGAAGAACAGGCTTTTGCCTGTCGCGTGCCCGTAGCCGCCCGATGTGGTGACGCCGACGACGCTGTCGCCCGCGAACACCGGCTCGCCGCCCAGCACGTCGCGATCCGTGGTCGCCACCTCTGCGTAGATGATCTCAAGCGTGTTGCCGGCATCTCGGCGTTTCAGCGAAGCATCACGGCCAGTGAAGTCGCCTTTGTCTAAGTTGGTGAAGCGGTTCAGTCCGGCTTCGAACACCGTCACTTCGTTGGTCATCTCGAGGCTCATGGCCTTGTAGGCTTTCTCCATGCGCAGGCTGTTCATGGCGTAAGCGCCGAAATCTTCCGCACCACCGTCCGATAGCGCCGCATAGAGCTCAGGCAGCCGCGCCATGGGAGCGTAGATCTCCCAACCCAGTTCACCGACATAGTTGACCCGGAGCGCACGAACGGCGATGCCTGCGACTTCGATCTCTTGGCCCGTCAGCCACGCGAAGGCATCGTTCGAGAGATCGGCATCGGTGAGCGAGCCCAAAACATCGCGTGCCCGAGGGCCGGCCAACACCAGCGCTCCCCAGTCGTCGGTGACGTTCGAGACATCTGTGTCATCACCGCTTGCCCAGTTGAGGCGGTCGAAGTCACGGTCTTCCCAGGCCGCCCCGGTGATGACGAAGAACTTATCATCGGCAAGCCGCGTGATGGTGCACTCGGTCTCGATACCGCCGCCGAAGCTGAGCCCGTGCGCCAGCGCAATGCCGCCTTGGCGTTTGGGCATGCGGTTGGCAAATACACCGTTCAGCATCGCCTCCGCGCCCGCACCGCTGACGTCGAACTTGGCGAAACTCGACATATCCATCATGCCGCATCGTTGGCGCACGGCGGCGCATTCCGCTGCCACCACTTCGAATATATTGTTGCGCCTGAAGGCGTGGTCTTCTTCGCGTCCATCGGACGAGAACCATTTGGGCCGCTCCCATCCAAATGCCACGGTATGTACCGCGCCCTTGGCGTTGAGCGTTTCGTATATGGATGAAGTGCGCCTGGGCCGAGCCGTATCCAGTTCTTCACCGGGGGCGGGCAGCGCGTACATGCGGTTATAGTCCTCGAACGACTTGGCGCGGGTGTAGTCTTCATCCGCCCAGCCACCAAAGCGTCGCGGGTCAAACTCGCCCATGTTGATCTCGGCGTCGCCGTGAACCATCCACTGCGCCAGATATTTGCCCGCACCGGCTCCTTGCGCGATGCCGATGGACGAGCCGTTGCACATCCAGTAATTTTTGACGCCCGCCGCCGGCCCCAATAGCGGGTTGGCATCCGGCGTGTGCGGGATGGCGCCGTGCACGACGCGTTTGATCCCCAGTTCCGACCACATGGGCACGCGTTCCAGCACCTTCTCCATGTATGGCAGGATACGTTCGTAGTCTTCGGCGAACAGCTCACTCTCCGATTCCCACTCAGGTGCGCCTTTCGGTGCCCAGGCTTCCGCCGCATGCGCATGCGCGGTCTCGTAAATGCCGATCAGGCCGGATTTTTGTTCCTGGCGATAATAGCTCGACGCCGCTGGGTCGCGGATCACCGGCATCTCGTCGTCGCGGGCGGCGAACTCGGGCACGGTGTCTGTAACGAAATACTGGTGCAGCATGTTGGTGATCGGCACGTCGGTACCGACCCACTGGGCGACCAAGCGCGCATAGCAGCCGGCCGCGTTGACCACATGTTCGCAGGTAATATCACCTTGCTCGGTCTGGACGCGCCATTCACCCGATGGCAGGGCCGAGATGCCCAGCACGCGGTTGTTACGGATGATCGTCGCGCCCATTTGGCGGGCGCCGACGGCCAACGCCTGACAGCAGCTTGCCGGGTCTACGTGGCCGTCCATGGTGGTCAGCGCCCCGGCGACGACACCATGAAGTTCCATATAAGGTACGCGGCGCTTGATCTCTTCGGGTGGGATCACTTCCAGATCGAACCCGATATTGGGTGCGTAATCGGCGACGTGGCGAAACCAGTCCTGCTCGATATCGGTAAACGCCAATCGAATACCGCCGACGCCATGCCAGCCCGTCGCCTGACCGGTCATTTCTTCCAGCTTGGGGTACAGCGTGTTGCCGTAATGATGGATTTTCGCCAAGTTGTAGCTACCCGCAAAACTCGGGCATTGCCCTGCTGCATGCCACGTCGAACCTGATGTCAGTTCCGCCTTCTCGATCAATACCGCATCGGTCCAGCCTTCTTCCGCCAGATGGTACAAAAGGCCGCAGCCCATCATCCCGCCGCCGACAATGACGACCCGTGCATGCTCGATCATCGCTTAAACTCCATACCGCAGATTACCAGCGGGTATTACCGCGCTGCGTGGCGTCCGCATCAAGCAAAATATCGAATTTTGGCGCAGGCGATCATCCGTGGCCGTCGGCGCTCTCAACACCGGGTCTACGTTGAGTTGATAGAGCTTTACGCGACGTCGATGACCAATTTGCCGAAGTGCCCAGCGTTGCGCATCCGGTGATAGGCTGAGCGCGCGTCCTCGAACGCGAACGTTTCGTCGATGACCGGCTCCAGCTGATGGTGCGAGATGGCAGCGTTCATTTCTGCGAACATTTGCCGCGAGCCGACGTAAATGCCCCGTACTGTGATCGATTTTCGCATGATGTCCGTCGGCGACACGGTGCCAGCAACGCCCGACAAAATGCCAATCAGTGCCACGTGTCCGCCGACGCGGGTTGCGGCAATGGATTTTTGCAGGGTGCCCGGACCGCCGACCTCAATCACACGGTCGACACCGGCGCCATCTGTCAGCTGCCGCACGGTGCGGTCCCAATCGGGCGTATCGCGGTAATTGATGGTCTCCATCGCGCCCAATTCACGCATGCGCTCGAGCTTCGCGTCACTCGACGACGTTGCGATGGTGCGGACTCCCATCATTCGGCAGAACTGTTGGGCGAATACGGAAACCCCGCCGGTACCCAATAGCAGTACGGTTTCGCCGGGCTGGACGGGGTGCGGTTCGCTCAAGGCGTGCCAGGCGGTTAGGGCTGCGCAGGGCAGGGTGGCTGCTTGCCGCCACGTAAGATGATCTGGGATGGGGATGACGCCCCCCGCGCTTAGCACCACGTGCTCGGCCAACACCCCCGGGTGCGCGCCGCCAAGCGCGGTGCCCATGATGGCGGCGGATATGGGGCCGGCGGGCCAATCTTCGAAAAAGCAACTGGCGACACGGTCACCAACCGCCAGCCCTTCAACGCCAGCGCCCAATGCCACGATCTCTCCGGCGGCATCGGAATTGGGAATGGTCGGGTAGGGGAGTTTTCTAGTGACGGGATCTTCGATGGTGGTGAGATCGCGGTAGTTGATGGACGACGCGTGGATTTTCACCACCACCTGACCGGGCCCCGGCGCAGGCATCGGATTTTCGTTCAGCGCCAGTGCATCGACGCCGCCGTCGGATACGATTTCCCAAGCCCGCATGGTTATCTCCTGTGTATGTTCATTGCCGTCGTGCGAGGTCGCACAAAAATCCCTGCGCGGTGGCACAATACTTGTCGTGATTTTGTGGCGCAATGACCGTGAGGTTCTCCTACAGGCGGGGCGGTTTATTAGCGTGGTGCCTCGATCTCACGCAGCAGGCGAAACCCCGTATCGTCGCTATGGCGCGAGGGGAAGTCCCGCCAGCGGTTGGCGGCGCGCATTTCCTTGGGCGGAAAACTCCATGCGCCGCCGCGAATGACGCGTTTGCCGCAGCCGGGCTTGTCGCGAATACCGCCGTCCGTCGGTGCGTCCGCAAGAGTGTCGTGGTAGCAATCGGCGGCCCATTCCCACACGTTGCCGGCCATATCGTAGAGCCCGAACGGATTGGGTCGGAATCTGCCAACCGGAGCGGTCTTCTCGCCATCCCACAAGCTGCCGCAGTTCGAGCAATTGGCGCGGCCGGGCGGGTTGTCGTTTCCCCACCAGTAGCGCGTGCCCGTGCCGGCGCGGGCGGCGAATTCCCATTCCGCGTCGGACGGCAGACGGTAAATTTGCCCGGTTTCGTCGCTGAGCCATTTGGCGTAGGCGACGGCGTCCTTCCACGAAACATTGATTGCCGGTCGGTTGCCGCGCCCCCATCCTTCGTCTGCCGGCGGCTTGCAAGCCGTGGCGGTGCAAAACCGATCATATTCCGTGAATGTAACGGGGTAGATGCCGATGGCGAATGGCCGGCGCAATGTGACGGCGTGTGCCGGGCGTTCATCACCGTCGCCATTCCCTTGCAGATCGCCCTGGCGAAACGGTTTGGGGTCCAGCACCGCCATGATCGGGCCTGGGCTCTCGTCTGTAAGCTCATCTCGCAAGGCGGTGCGGGCTTCGGTGCCACGCGCCAAACCTCGTGATACCCGCACCCCGTCATAGGCATCAGCGGAAAGCGCATCAAAGGCAAGTGAGCTGATTTGGTCCATTTTGAGCGTTAGGATCGCGCCGTACTGGGTGTGGAACACCACCGACGGGTTGAGTAGGCTGCCGATTTCGAGCCCCGCTTCCGAGCGAAGTGTCGCTTGCGCAATCACGCTGACGTCGTCTTCCCCCAAATCCAAATCCAAGAACCGGATGCGGCCACGCGCAAGCAGCCGCAACCCGGTCTCGCCCTTGATCATGTAATCGCCGGTGATGACCTGGCCGCGCAACCGATCGCCGTTTTTCAAAACCACCACGTCCGAGCCGCCGTCGAGTTTCGGTCCGATGGGAAACGGGGCGAAGGCAAGGCGCGCCATATCGGCCACCTCGACAGATAGAGACGCGCCAAGGACGCCACGCATGATAAACAATTCGGTCTGTGACAACTCACCGGTGATTCGCTCTTCGTGCACCGTGATCAGGGTGCTGTTGCCGGCTTTGTTGGAGGGGAGGATCAGTCGGGCGATATGGCTGAGTGGCACATCAATGACGCCATAGGGCGTTTGCATGGAAAACGATTCCTGCGCCACGCGCCCGACGTGCAGGTCACCATTGCGCAGCACCATGACATCGCTGTCGCGGCCTGCCGCGAACGCGGCCGATCCCGACAAGACCGCGAATGCAGCCGAGCCCGACAAGACGGCGATAAAGAGTATGAACCCCAGTCCTACGAAACCCAGGGCGTTCCGTCGAATGCCCATTTCAATTCCCACCTGATATTTGGCAACTTGTGGGCAACCATATCAAAACGGAGCGGCAGCCGACCTTGCAAATATCAAGGCGTGGTCGTGATTATCGATGATCATGCCCCAGTCTCGCCAATTCCGCAGTCTCGCCAATCGCGGCGTTTTCTAGCACTATGGATGCGTGATATCGTATCAACTTGCTGGGAGGCAGGCGCTACATCATGGAACCAAGCATTGCTGCACTTGGCGGCCGGTCACCGGGCCGGGTTATCAAACGCTATCTTTTAGCGACGCGCCCCAAATTTCTGACCGCGTCGGTGCTGCCGGTGTTGCTCGGCACCGCCGCCGGTTTCGCCATGACCGGTAGCGTCAATGCGGAGGTGTTTGTGTTGGCTCTGGCCGCGACGGTCTTCGTCCATGCCGGCGCCAATGTGATCAACGATGTTTTCGACGAAACCACCGGCAATGATGGCATCAACGAAGGCCGCATCTATCCGTTCACCGGCGGCTCGCGTTTCATCCAAAACGGCGTGCTCGACGTCGGGCAAATGACCCGATGGGCGCTGTTGCTGCTGGCCATGGGTGCGGTCGCCGGCATTGGATTGGCGGCGGTGAAGGGCTTGATGGTGATCGGCTTTGGCTTGGTCGGTATCGGCTTAGGCGTGCTGTATTCGGCGCCGCCCGTGCGGTTGAGCGGACGTGGCTTAGGTGAGGTCGCTGTGGGTATCGCGTTCGGTGTTTTACCGGTGATGGGCGCGGCTTGGCTGCAAAGCGGCGCGCTTACGATCGGACTCTTTTTGCTTTCATTGCCCGTAGGGCTCTGGGTGACTTCGATCTTGGTGATCAACGAAGTCCCGGATATAGACGCCGACGGCCAATCGGGTCGCCGCACCTTGATTGTGCAACTGGGCACGCAGGGCGGACGGTTGCTGTACATCGCGCTGCAACTCGCTGCCTTGGCGGCGACGGTGGCGGCTGCCTACGTCGGGATGGTGCCCCTGTGGGCTGCCATTGTGCCGGCGTTGATCGCGGGCGGGGCGTTTGTTGCCGGCGGCGGTATTGTCGATCCCGGCGAGGATGCAGTGCGCTTGCGAAAAAGTATCGAGATGACCCTCGCTTCGCATGCCATCGGGACGTTGTGGCTGGTTATTGCCGTGGCGACGAAGGGCCTGTGAAAATTTAGTGTGAGAATTTAGTGTGAGAGCGCAAGTTGAAAGAGTATTGGTCGGGTATACCTGCCAACAACTTTTCGATCTGGCCGCCGATATTGAGAGCTATCCGTCGTTCTTGCCGTTTTGCCGCGCCGCGCGCATTCTCCAAACCCATGCGCTGGAGAACGGTGGCACAAAGCTGATCGTCGACAATGTGTTCGGCTGGCAAGGCATCCGCACGCGGTTTCGGACCGAGACGACGCTTTCACCCCTGACAAAGATCGAAGTCATTTCAAAAGAACATCCCTTTGAGCGGCTGGAAATTTTTTGGCGGTTTAAAGAAGTGGCGCCCGATACATGTGCGGTTACGTTCGAAATCTACCAAACTTTTCGGTCCGGCGTCATTAGCGGCATTGTCGGGTTGTTTGCGTCGGGGCTGGAAACCCGCGTGATCGATGCCTTTGCCGCCGAGGCGGCGCGGCGCTACGGGCCTAGTCGTCAAGCGTAGACAGATAAGCCCATAGACCGGTGATGTCTCTGGCCGGGCGCTCAACGAAATCGCGTTGAGTTTTCATGTGCTTGCGCTGCCCGGCAACGAAACGCTCGATCTGTGTTTTCAGGTACTTGATGTGTTGGCCGGCGAGCAGCGGACCACGCGCCGAGCCCTCGCCTTTTTCGCCATGGCAGCGCGCACAAGAGGTGTCGTAGAAATTCTTGCCGTTGGCCTGGTCGCCGGGCTCAAGCGGGATATTCAAGACTTTCTTGGCCTGGTTCAGGCGTTCCAACGCGTCCATAGGCGCGTCCACGGGCGGCAGGTGTTTGGCGAGCTCAATCCCCATGAGATAAGCCGCCACGTCTTCGACGTCCTCATCGGGTAACTCACGCTCGGTGGCGTAGGGCAGCATGGGAATGTTCTCGCGCTCGCGGCTCTTGAAGGCCTCCATCTGGTCGGCCAGATACTCAGAGTCCATACCGGCCAACCTCGGATAAATTCCACCGCCGCCGCCCTGGCCGTAGGGCCCGTGGCAGGCGGCGCAGACTTCGTAGACTTCCTCGCCGTTTTCCAGGTCTTCGGCAAAGCTCGGGAACGCCACCAGCATGGCCGTCAGCAGAAAAGCGAGCCGTCTCACGCCAAGTCTCCGCGCCGGAAATTCCAATATCCGATACCGGCGGCAACAGCACCGAATATCACCGGATAGACAAATCCATAGACCGCAAAACCGAAGCGCCCGAAAGCATCCAGGATGACATGAGCCGCTGGGCCCAAGAGCACCATTTGCGGATCGAATATCGCCATGGTCGCGGTGCGGAACACCTGCATGGGATTGGCCAGCGCAATGGCAACGATGGCTTCGTGCGGCATTTGCTCGCGCACCATGGCGCCCAGCAAAATGAGGTCCAGGAACAGCAGTAACGCCAGCCACACCGTAAACGCCATGCCCTGGGCCACGTCGGGCGAGCGGGCAAAGGTTGAAATCAGCATGCCGATGCCCAAAAAACACCAAGCCAATGCCGCCAGCAGGGCTGTGTTGAACAAGAACTCGAACCAAGGGACAGCGAAGCCCTGCGCCAAGGCCCACAGAATGGCGGCCAGCATGGCCAGCACCACCGGCACGAAAACCACAACGAACCGACCCAGCAACTTGCCCCAATACCACGCGGCCAACGGTACCGGCAGCGACAATAGGTACTCCAGCACGCCGGCCTCTCGGTCGCCGGCGACAGACCGCACGGTGGTGATCAAAATAAATATCGGCAAAATCGCCATGCAGATTTGGATATAGGTGATCAGCGTGCGCGAAAGCCCTGTGAAGCCCATAACCCGGGATTCGGTCAGGCCCGAAACCAGCAGCAGCACCATCACCAGTCCGAACACCAAGGTGTAAACCAAGAACCAACGCGCGCGCAGCGATTCGGTAATATCAAGACCGGCGGTGAGCCAAAGGTTACGCATGCTCAAACTATCCGATGGGTTTGGCGCCGCTGGGGCGACAAATGTGGTTGGGGGTGTTTTCCAGGATTTTGTCGGCCACCTGTTCAAACGAATAGCTTTTAGACCGAGCCGACGGGTCGTCCGCCGCGACGGCGCCGAAGCCGTAGTTCATCGGCGTCATCTCACCATTGAGATAGCGTGCGTCGCGGGCGTTGAGCCATTTCAGTTCGGTGCGCGTACTGGTGCGTTCCGCCACCCAAATTTCGGTTTTCGGATCACTGGCCCACGGCTTGTCGTTGAGCCAATTGATGGCGCAGCCGATGTCGTCGAACTTGTAGGGCTTGTGCTTGGGGCCGCCGCGCACCTGGGCGGTGAAACGCGGATCGGAAATGATCATCCGGCAAAGCTCGCATGAATCGCGATCCCAATGGACATCGACAGGGCCCGTCTCTTCTTCTCCGCACCCGCCCAACAGCAACGCCGCCCCCCCGACGGCCAACAGACCCAATGCATGACGGCGGCAAAGGTGTCTCATGCGCGCCCGCCTTCTTGCAGCTCGAGCCCGGCCAGAATGCCGGCATAGCGCGACACCATGCCCAGAAACCGCAACCGGTCGGGGCCGGCCACACTTCCGTTCCAGGTCAGTCCGTCACCGATATCGTTAAAGCCCCATTCGGTTAAGGCGCGCCCGAAAGCATCTTCCTTGCGCGAAAGGCGTATCGTACACGCGAGTTCCGCGTCCAGATCGACGGCATCGGCCACGTGGTCGTCGAGGACAATTTGGCCCTGATCGAGTTCCACCACCCGGTTGACTAGCGCCGCTATCTCATCCAGGCGGTGGCTGGAGATCAGCATTACCGTGCCGTTCTGGCGCTCGGCCAACAGCTTGAAGAAAGATTGCCGCGACTCCGGGTCCAGGTTGGCGGCGGGCTCATCCATGATCAGGGCGTCGCAATCTCGGCCTAGCGCAATGCCGATCAAGAGCTTCTGTTTTTGCCCGCCCGACAGCTTGACGAACGGCTGATGGCGGATGGCGGCGATGTCGAGGCCAAGCGTCGCTGAGACGTTTTCCATATCTGCCGGATCGGCGTGGCTGACGCTGGCGGCGAAGCGGATCAACTCGCCCACCGGCATTTTCAGGGGCGGCGGCAATTGCGGCACGAACCCGACTTTGGCCAGTACTTCGCGGCGCTTAAGCGTCGGGTCCATGCCATTGATCCGCACATCGCCTAAGCATTTATATTCGCCCAGCAGGCAGCGGATCAGTGTCGTCTTACCGGCGCCGTTGGATCCGATCAGCGCCACCCGGTCACCGTCCGCAAACGACGTAGACACCGCATCGAGGACACGGTGGCGCTTGAAAGTCTTGGTGACGGTATCGAGTTCAATCATCAGATAAACTTGTTCAGCCCTTTGATGTCGTAGGTCAAGGACTTGGTTGGACAAATATCCACACACAACCCGCAGCGCGTGCAGTCCGGGCCGATGCCCACGTCCACATTCTTAGCATAGCCTTTCTTGGTCACCTCCAACACGTGCGGCACCATGCAAACCTGTCGACAGTCACCCTCGTGCAGGCAGTCCTCCAGATTGTATTTCACATATACCGGCGAGATGGTGCCGACGAAACCATAGGTGAGGCCAATGGGACAGATATAGCGGCACCAGGCGCGTCGGGTGATGAACACCTCGAACACCAACAGTCCGACCACCCAGATCAGAGCCAGACCGGGGCCGTAGATCATGGCGCGGCTAAGGATGCCCACCGGCGAAATCGCCTCGAACACCGTGTAGCCGGTAACCACCGCGAGCCCCGCGAACACCACGTAGAGGAAGGTGCGCAAGCCCCTGTGCAGCGGGAAGTCGCGCACCAGGTTTTCAGCGGCGAAGTGGAGATGGATGAACTCGGCGATCTCGGCCAACAGGTGATAGGGGCAAACCCACGAGCAAAACGTTCGCCCGCCCAGTAGCCACCATAAAATCAGCACCGTCACTGTGCCGATCACCAGATTGATGAGGATTTCCTTGTAGGCCAGCATCACTTGCAGGGCAGCGTTGAGGTCGGCGAAATGAAAGCCGATAACGCGCGATGCGGTAAGCGAACCCTCGATCAATTGCACGTCGAATTGGAACGACAGCACGAACAACAAATTGACGATGATGATCGATGCCCAACGTCGATTGCGCCATTTATGGCTGCGGTGCAAGTCGCGTTCGGCCTTGATGGCGGCAACGCGTTCTTTCTTACCCTCTGCACCCTTTTTCTTTTCATGGATGGCGCGGGCGGCGGGCTCGATGGCGCGGGTTGACGGGCGTTTTTCCGGCAAGCTGCCGAGCATTTCCTTGATGGAGGAGAGAAAAGCCATCACGCACCCTCCCAGGGTTCGCGGAGATCGATGACGATGGCGGGCGGGTCGATGGGGCACATCATCTCGCACATGCCGCAGCCGACGCATTTGTCAAATACCACCGGCGTGCCTGTCAACTCGCCGATACCGAACAGCGAGCGTTCAACCGTGATCGCACCTTCAATTGGACACTCTCGCGCGCACAGGTCGCATAGATCCAAGTCGTATTCGATTTCCGTAACCGGGATCGGGGTCCAGCGGTCGATCTCAGGGTATCGGTGCAGGCCCTTGAACCCCTTCTTGCGGGCCTTGCCCTTGAAGCCCTGGCCTTGGCGGGCGTGGCAGGCGTCGGGGCGCGACAGCCGCGCACGTCCCATTTTGACCTGCTCCTTGGCGTCGATGCCGTGCGACAGTGCGCCGGTGGGGCAGGCAAGGACGCATTGCACCGCATCGCAGGAGAAATCGCAGGCCTGGCTGCGGGCGTCGATATAAGGCACGCCAACGCCGAACCCCTCATCCAAATCACCCAATTTGATGGCTAACACCGGGCAAACCTGCACGCACTGCCCGCACTTGATGCAGGCCGCCAAAAACGGCTCTTCGGCAATCGCGCCGGGCGGGCGTAGGCGCGCTGCCCAGCCTTTGATCACCGGGAAGAACCCGAGCAACGCCGCGCCCACGACTCCGATTCCAACGCCGACGGATCGCAGCAATGCGCGGCGGTTGCGGCGTTGCTGGCGTGAGAGTTTTTTCGGCGGGGCAGGGGTGTTGCTCATTTTTGTACGCCCGTGTCTTTGTATTTCTTCACACGTGTTTTGAGGCCGAACGGATCGTACTTGAAGCGTTCGTCGGCGGCGGTTGGCGGCTCGGGCGTTTGTTCATAGGCGGCAATTGTCGCCACATCGGGATCAATCTTCGGCTTGCCGTCACTGAGCAGCAACAGGGGTTCGGTAAAAGGCGCCAGACGTTCCAGGAAATCTAACACCGAAAGCAAAGGCGAGCCCTTGAAGAACCCTGCTGCCGGCACGTCCATCCACAAACGGTCCGCGTAGACACGGGGCTCGTGCGGGCTGTCACCGACCGAATTGTTGTCTCTATCGAAGCCCCGGTAGTCATCCCAGAAATTGCCGTCCCAGTCGTTGCGCTTGGCGCTGGCGTTGGCGTTCACTGATACCTGCACGAAGTTATTCTCGAACCGGTTGTCGCGGAAACGATTGCCCTGCCAATCATTGTGAAACAGCACGCCGATGCCATTGAAGGCGAGGCGGTTGCGATACAGGCGATTGGTGGTTTCGGGCTGGAACGGTGAGACATCCAGGTAAATGCCGGTGGCGCAATAGACGATGGCGTTGTCTTCGATGGTGACGTCGCTGGTTTCTTTCATGCCGACGCCCATCCCGGTAGCGCCCAATGCGTGCGAGATGTGGTTGTTACGGATCGTGACACCGTCCGAGTACATCAGAAAAATACCGACGGAATTGCCCTGAAAGCGGTTGTTCTCCACCAGATTGGCGAGCGCATACATGAAATGCAGGCCATAGCGCCCGCCCGAGATTTCGTTGCCGGAAAAGACATTGTCGCCGGAGTACCAAATCACCACGTCGCGCGCGCCGTCGACGATGTTGTTCTCGATCTTGTTGGCGCGGCTGTACCAAAGCCGGATGCCATCGCCGCGCACACCCAAGTCGAAGCGCTTGGAACGGATGGTGTTGCGGCGCACGACATTGTTGTTGGACTGCTGCATGTTGATGCCGAACAAGGCGTTGTCGATGACGTTATCCTTGATCACGTTGTAGCTGCCGCGCACCTGGATGCCGGCATCGATATCGTTGTGCGATTCGCCAGAATTCACCAGCCGCATACCGCGTATCGTGGCGCCGTTGGCCTTCAGGGTAATCAGGCTGCCGCGCCCCGCATTGTCGAGCGTCACCTTGCCTTGGCCGTCCAGGGTAATAGCCTTTTCGATGATGACGGGTCCGGCGTAGGTGCCGGGTGGCGGCATGATCACATCGCCAGCCTTGGCGGCATCGATCAAGGGCTGTAACGGTTCAAGCGCCCTGGCGGGAAATGCAACGGGCTTGGCGGCGACTATTGCCACCACAATCACAAACCAAAATTTCCGCGTCTTCCCCATCACCTTGTTCCGCCGGTTTACGGTTCCGCGTCGCGCATCTGCTTAAACCGGATCAGCATGGCCAACAATAGGCAGGCCGAGGCCGCCACGATAAGCCCAAAGCCGTAATGCGGGTACGAGAAAGTGGAGAACTGCGCCACCTTGCCTTGGCCCAGTACGGTCGGCATGAAAGGCTTCACCGTAAACGCCGCCATTTCATGCAAGCTATGGCCGAACCACCAGAGCCAGGCGGCGTATTCAATGATAAAAAACACAGGCAACGCGGCGGGGATCAAACCGAGCAGCCAATAGGCCGGTCGGATGCGCCACAGCGCCAATGAGATCGCCAGTACGCTGGCGATGATCAGGGCGTATGCCACATGGGCGGCGGTTAACATCAGGTCGACCGCGCGGGCGATGGCGGCTTTTTCACGGAAATAACGACCGAGCGCCTCGCTGTAGCTTTCTTCGATGGTCTCAATGCCGCTCCACTCGGCGTAATCCTCGGGCTCCAGGTCCATGGTGCCGACGACGTCCGAGATGTAGTTGGGGCTCAGCACTTTCATTCCACCGGGCATATAAAGCGCGTAGGACATCCATGCGATAATCACCATTGAGCCGCCCGCAAAAACCATAATTCGCATGCGTTTGTCGGTGATCATAAAGCTGACCAACATGACGCCCAACAGCGTGAACAGGAACGGCGACAGTGTGCGCTCCACCGGCCCGCCCGCTGCTATCGGATACATGCCGACGAAATGGTTGATGGCGTCCATCTCGTGTTTGCAGTTGAGGGCTTCGTCTTCGCGCTTTTCGGCGACGTCGATCTTTTTACAGCCGTTGAATACGCCGTCCATGTGGAAGTGGATGCGGATGCCTTGTGGGAACGCCACGTCTGGGTACTGCGGTGCCGTCAGCGACACCCACCAGATCGGCGAGATATAGGCGAGCGCAATGAGGATCAGCCCCACCAGCGTCAGGCCACGGAAGCTCAGCAATTGTTTTTTTTGTGTTTCGGTCGTCATGTCGGTCCTGTTCCGTGGCCGGTCGTTAGGCAATTGATCGTGTGTTTACTCGAAGTCCGGGTTTTCCCAGCCCTTCGGAGCGACTATTTCCTTGGGCGGTTTTTGGCGCGAGACGAAGTCCATCACGGCGCGCATGTCCTTGTCGGAAAAGCCTGAGATTTGCTTAACCATGTCAGGGTTGGCGTTGCGGCGTTTGCCGTCGCGGATCCACTCGAACTGGCGTACCAGGTATTTATAGTGCTGGGCCTGGATGCGCGGGAAATACTTCTCCGGGATGCCTTGGCCGTTGTCGCCGTGGCAGCGCACACAGTTTTCCTTGTAGAGCTTTTCACCCAATGCCAGGTCCTTACCGTCGCCGTAACCAGGCTCGGGGTTCATGGGCAGCTTGGCAATGTAGGCGGAAACATCGGCAATCGACTGTGCGCCACCGATGGATCTCGGCAGTGCAAACGGATACATGGTTGGGTTGTCACGGTTCAGCGCGCGAATATCGGCCAACTGCTTGATGATGACGTTTTTATGCTGGCCGGCAAGCATCGGGAAGGTGCCGTCGGGCTTGCCCCAGCCTTCCGGCAGGTGACACGCGGCGCAAACCTCATAGACCTCAAGGCCGTTTTCCAGGTCGGGCTTAAGTTTCAGCGCCTCGTCCTGTTCGCCGCCGCCTTCGTTCCATCCAGCTAAGCTGGCGCCGGAAAGCAGCGCTACGCCGGCCACTGCGGCAAGAATGATTTTAACTCTCATCTGTATTCTCCATCGGTCCTGTTCGGATCAGGGGTTGGTTTGGTATTTGGGTTATTTTTTGGTGCGGTCGATCTGCGACAGGTAGTCGGCCAACATGCCGATCTGGTCGTCCGACAGTTTCTTGACCGTCGCCAGCATCAATTTCGATTTGCCATTGGTACGCGCTTTGGCCTTGATGTCCTTGATCTGTGTCACCAGATAAGCGTGCTTTTGCCCAGCAATGACCGGATAGCCTTTTAACGGCTTCATGGCTTTTTTACCATGGCAGCTACGGCATTTCTTTTTGTAGAGTTTTTCGCCCGCGCTAATGCGCTCGGCGGCGATGGGTTTTTCGGGCGGCGTTGGTGCGGCGGGGGTTTGTTTCGCCAGCCACGCGACGATGGTCTTGATTTGCTCTGGCGTGATACGGGGTTCGCCCTCGGGCGTCACCAGTGCGCCACGCATGCCGGCGCTGCGCGGGTTGCCGGTCGGGTCGGGGCTACCGGTGCGCTTACCGGCCATGATGTCTTTGATCTGGGCGCGCATGTATTTGGCGTCCTGCCCAGCCAAGTTGGGATAATCGAGCATGGCGCCGCGGCCGTTTCGGCCATGGCAGGCGATGCAGGTGTTGCGCATATAAGCGCGTTTGCCGGGATCGCGTTTTTTCTTCGCGGCTTCGACGGGCACGGCAGCGATGGCAACGGCCATGGCGAGCGCGGTGGTGAAAATAACTAACGAATTAAGCCGAAATTTCATTGGGTTGTCTCTCCGTTAATGGAAAAGCGGGGGAGCAATGGAAAATTCATGCTCCCCCGTTTCCGCTTTCGTGAAGGCCTAAGCCTATTTCTTGATCACTTTGGCTCCGTTCTGATCAAGATAGGTCTTGGCGCGCAGACCGATGTCGGCGGCTTTGACCTGGTACTGCCACCATTGGCCGGCCCAGAGCGTGGCATTTTGCCAATCGTTCTTGGCCGCGAACCCTGCCGCTTTCTTCTTGGTGTCGGCGGCGAAGTTCAGCTGCTCGGTGGCATCCTCGACCAGCGCCACGACGGACGGGAAGTCCGCGTAGTTGCGTGCCGTGATGTAACCAACAACGCTGTCGATGACGCCTTGGGTTTCCAAGTTGGTCTTATGCTGCTTGTCGTAGTCGGCCTTGGTGTAGACCGTGCCTTCAGTGGCTTTGACGGCAGCTTCCTTGTAGCCCTTCGGTTTGACCAGCAGGTAGCCCTGCATTTCCAGGTGCAACGCCGAGCAGAACTCGGTGCAATAGTAGGGGAATACACCCGGAACATCGGCGGTGAAGGTTGCCGATACGGTCTTGCCCGGTTCTAGCGACATGTTGACGTTGGTGCCCGAGATGGCGAAACCGTGGGTCTCGTCTTCTGCGCGCTCCAGGTTGGTCATGTGAACAATGACCTTGTCGCCTTCATTGACCTCAATGATCTCAGGCGTGATGTGCGAGCGGATGGTGGTGCCGTAGACACGCACCGTATTGCCGTCGCGCACGATCTTTTCCTTGCCCGGGCGGGTGCGGTGGGCGTGGCGCTTGTCGGTGCGCGAGTTCCAGCCGCTCTTGTATCGGACAATGGGTTTCAGCTTATCGGCGGCAATGGCAACCGCGTAGTGCGGCTCACCCAAGGG
>JABIPG010000033.1 GCA_018698795.1 Rhodospirillaceae bacterium | reverse complement strand
TCGTCGCCGAAATGGCGGCCCCTGGCGTTGAGACCGTCATGGGTGTGGTCATCGACCCAGTGTTCGGGCCGGCGGTGATGTTCGGGCTCGGCGGCGTGTTTGTGGAGGTTCTGAAAGACGTCACCTTCCGCCTCGCCCCCTTCGGTGTCGACGAAGCACACCGTATGATCAATGAAATTCAGGGCCGAGCCATGCTCGACGGCGTGCGCGGCGCACCACCGGCCGATATCAACGCCCTGGCGGATGCCCTGTCGCGATTGTCGGTGTTCGCCCATGCCAACGCCGAACGTATCGAGAGCATCGACGTCAACCCGTTCATCGTTACCGCCGACGGTGCGGTCGCGGTCGATGCGCTAATCGTCCCCAAAAAAGATTAAACGCGACAATTAAACTGAGAGAGGAGAGCCATATCATGTCTGCCCCCCAGACCAATCCCATGAGTTTCGACGGCAAGAACATCATCGTTACCGGTGCCGGCCAAGGCATCGGCGAAGCCTGCTCGCGCTTGATATCCGAGCTCGGCGGCAACCCCGTACTGGTCGACCTGCAGGCCGACAAGGTCGAGGCCGTTGGCAACGATTTGGGCGCCGACGTGCATGTCGGCAGTGTCGCCGACCCTGGCTTTGTGCAAGACATGGTCGCAGCAGCAGCCGCGAAAAACGGCGCCATCCATGGCCTGATCAACAACGCCGGCATCGTACGTGCCGCAATGATCAACAAAATGCCGATCGAGACCTGGCAAGAGGTCATCGACGTCAACCTGAGCGGCGTGTTTTATTGCCTGCAGGCCGTCGGCCGGCACATGGTCGAGCGCTCCAAGGACGGCGACGGAGCGCCGGGTGCCATCGTCAACATCTCTTCAATCGCCGGACGGCGCGGCACCATTGGCCAGATCAACTACGGCGCGGCGAAATCCGGTGTGCTCGGCATCACCATGAGCGCCGCCAAGGAATGGGGGCGCTACAATATCCGCGTCAACAGCCTGTGCTTCGGCGTTGTGGAAACGGAAATGACCGAAACCGTACGCTCTGACAAATTCCGCGACATGTATCTGGGCACCATTCCCATGGGCCGTTTTTCGACGCCGCGCGAAGTCGCCGAGCCGGTCTGCTTTATGCTGTCGGACGCAGCAAGTTACATCACGGGCCAACACCTGACCGCCGACGGCGGCAGCCACATCGGGTTTTAATGGGTGATTTTAACAAATGGATTTTAATAAATGAGTATTAACGGAAAAGCCTATATCGCCGGGGCCTATGAACACCCGATCCGCAAGGCAACAGACAAATCCCTGGCGCAACTGCACGCCGAGGTCGCCAAGGGCGCGCTGGAAGACGCCGGGCTGACCAAAGACGACGTCGACGGCTATTTCTGCGCCGGCGACGTGCCGGGGTTGGGTGCGTTGTCGATGGCCGATTACATGGGGCTCAGCCTGCGCCACATGGACACCACCGAGACCGGCGGCTCGTCCTATCTGGTGCACGTTTCGCACGCCGCCCAAGCCATTGCGGCGGGGAAATGCTCGGTCGCACTGATTACACTTGCCGGACGCCCCAAGGCCGAGGGCATGGCAACCGGCACCGCGCCGCGCGACTACGGTGCCAGTTGCCCCGATGTCCCGTTCGAGCTGCCGTACCTGCCGACCGTGGTCAACATGTACGCCATGTGCGGCATGCGCCATATGTACGAATTCGGCACCACCAGCGAACAACTTGCCTGGATCAAGGTGGCGGCGTCACATCACGCACAGCACAACCCCGACGCCATCCTGCGTGACGTCGTCACGGTCGAGGACGTGGTCAATTCACCGATCATCGCCGACCCGCTGCACCGGCTCGATTGCTGCGTGATCAGCGATGGTGGCGGCGCATTGGTGGTGGTGTCGCCGGAAATCGCGCGCTCGCTGAAGCGGCCGTTGGTGAAACTCCGGGGTGCGGGCGAAGCGCCGAAAATGCAGATGGGTGGTGATATCGACCTCACTTTCACAGCTGCCGCATGGTCGGGGCCGAGAGCGTTCGAGGAGGCCGGTGTGACGCCGAACGACATCAAGTATGTCTCAATCTACGACAGCTTCACCATCACTGTTCTGTTGCAGTTGGAAGATCTGGGTTTTTGCGAAAAAGGCCAAGGCGGCAAGCTGGTCGCCGACGGCAACCTGATCTCAGGCACTGGCAAGCTGCCGTTCAACACGGACGGCGGCGGGCTGTGCAACAACCACCCCGGCAACCGGGGCGGCATGACCAAGGTCATCGAGGCGGTGCGGCAATTGCGCGGCGAAGCGCACCCCGCCGTACAGGTCGAGAATTGCGATATCGCGCTCGCCCATGGCACCGGCGGCAATATCGGGCTGCGCCATGGCGGCGCCACGCTGATCATGGAAAGGGAATAGCCCCATGAACGCACAACAACGGAAAATCAAAGCACCGATGGTCGATCCCGAAACCAAGGAATTCTGGGCTGCCATCGATCAGGGCAAGCTTCTGGTCCGCACCTGCCGGGCATGCGGAAAGGCGCATCACTATCCGCGCACCATCTGCCCGCTCTGCGGCAGCGACGACACTTATTTTGTCGAAGGTTCGGGCAAGGGCGTCATCTACTCGTACAGCGTCATGCGCCGCGCACCGGTGCCCTACGCCATCGCCTATGTTACTCTGGACGAAGGGCCCTCGATGCTGACCAACATCGTCGATTGCGATTTTGACAACCTGTCCATTGGCCAGGCGGTGCAAGTACGATTTCAAGAAACCGAGGGCGACGGCCCGGCTGTGCCGGTATTCACGCCTGCAGGATAACTGAGTTTACGGAGGCTATGACATGAACCTCAATTACACCCCCGAGGAAGAGGCATTCCGCCAGGAAGTCCGCACCTTTCTCAAGGACAAACTGCCGTCGGAGTTGGCCAAGAAAACCCGCACGGGTCTGAAGCTGGCAAAAGAGGATTTCAAAACCTGGCAGCGGCTTTTGTATGATCAAGGCTGGGTATCGCCGAAATGGCCCGAGGAACACGGCGGCACCGGCTGGACCGCCATCCAACTGCACATCTTCGATGAGGAATGCTTCGCCGCCGGCGCGCCACGCGTACTGCCGTTCGGCATCGGCCTCGTTGGCCCGGTCCTGACGCACTTCGGCAACGACGAGCAAAAGGCCACATACCTGGACGATATCCGCTCAGGCGAGGTGTTCTGGTGCCAGGGCTTTTCCGAACCGGGCTCAGGCTCCGATCTGGCGTCGCTCAAGACCCGCGCGGTCCTGAACGGCGACAAGTATATCGTCAACGGCCAAAAAACTTGGACCACGGCGGCGCACTGGGCCGACTGGATGTTCACGCTGGTCCGTACCGACCCGGACGTAAAGCAGCAAGAGGGCATCTCGTTTTTGCTGATCGACATGAAATCACCGGGTATTTCGGTGCGGCCGATCATTACCATCGACGGTGAACACATGGTCAACGAAGTGTTTATTGAGGATGTCGAAGTGCCGGCGGAGAATCTCGTCGGTGAGGTCAACAAGGGTTGGGGGTATGCGAAGTTCCTGTTGGCCAACGAACGTACCGGCATTGCCGGCATCGGCCAGTCGAAGGACGAATTCCGTCAACTCAAAGAAATTGCCAAAACCGAACGCAAGAACGGCAAGCCTTTGATTGAAGACCCACTGTTCCAATCGCGATTGGCGAAGTTGGAAATCGACCTGATGGCTTTGGAGATCACCAACATGCGAATGCTGGTCGCCGAACAAAAAGCCGGCAAGCCGGGCCCCATGTCGTCGATCTTGAAAATTCGCGGCACGGAGATACAACAACAACTTGCAGAGCTATCCATGGACGCGGTGGGTGTTTACGCCAACCCGTGGATTGAGGCCGCGTTGGAAGCCAACTGGAATGGCGAGCCCATTGGGCCTGAGTATGCGGCGGCGAAAACGCCCTACTACATGTTCCGGCGCAAGGCGTCGATCTATGGTGGATCGAACGAGATTCAGAAAAACGTGCTGACAAAAGCCGTGCTTGAGCTCTAGAGGGGAAACGAAAAATGGATTTCGATTATACCGAAGAACAAACACTTTTCTCCGATAGCCTGCGCAGGTTACTGGAAGACAAATATAGCGATTCCCAACGTAGAGATGTCTTGGCTCAGGATGACACCTATCATTCAGAAGCGCTCTGGCAGGATTACGCTGAGTTGGGGCTTTTGGCGCTACCTTTCGACGAAGGCATGGGCGGTTTCGGCGGCACGGCTATCGATGTCATGGTAACCGAGCTTGAGTTCGGGCGGCATTTGTCGCTAGAGCCCTATCTGGCCAGCGTTATCCTCGCGGGCGGCGCGTTGCGTCTGGCCGGCAACGCCGACCAACAGAGCCGCCTGATCGAGCCGATGGTCGCCGGTGAGATGAAACTGGCTTGCGCTTTTGGTGAACCGCAATCGCGCTACGATGCGTTCGACGTGGAAACCCGGGCCGAGAAATCCGGCAATGGTTTCAAGCTCAGCGGTCGCAAGGCTGTCGCCTTGGGCGCCGATTGCGCCGACAAATTGATCGTTTCAGCCCGCATCGCCGGGGATGTCGCCGACAAGGACGGCCTTTGCCTGTTCATCGTCGATACCAAGGCGCCGGGCGTGAGCGTCAATGGCTACCGCCTATCAGACGGACGCGGCGCAGCCGAGGTGACGCTCGATGGTGCCGAGGTTGGAGCCGACGACCTTGTGGGTGAGGAAGGAAATGCCTGGCCGGTTATTGACCATGTGGTCGATCTCGGCACGGCGGCGCTTTGTGCAGAAGCCGTGGGAGCGATGGAGCGGGCCAACGATTTGACTCTCGAGTTCCTGAAAACCCGCGAGCAGTTCGGACGCCCGATCGGCAAATTTCAGGTGCTGCAGCATCGCATGGTCGACATGATGATCGAGAAAGAGCAGTCCGAATCTTTGGCATTGCTCGCCTGCATGGATGCCGACAAAACGGATGCGGTGATGCGTCAACGCGCGGTATCGGCGGCCAAGGTCCAGATCGGCAATGCGGCGCGGCTTATCTCCGAGGCCAGCATTCAAATGCACGGCGGCATCGGCGTCACCGAGGAGTACATGCTCGGCGCATACGTGAAACGATTGTCGATGGTGCAAGCTACGTTCGGCGACGTAGATCATCACGTTCAGCGCTTCGGCGCCCTGACGGCCGCCGCATAATAAAACTGAAACTTTAAAAACCTGGCGGCGGCTTTGAGAAAAGCCGCCGCCATTTGTTTTAAGCTCTCGCGAACGTCCGCATACCGAGCCAACCAAGAAGGTAGACGCTGACGACGCACGCACCGCCGATCATCAACAGATCGGCGTTGGTAAAGCCGATCACCGGCGAGCCCGGCATGGCAAGTGCCAGTGCTCCGATGACCAATGCGAACCTCAGCGGCCATTGCAACGGGCCCAACTTGGTCAAGTCACCAACGCCATAGAGATAGCCCTGTAGGCCGGTTGACAGAAACACCACACCGACCATGGCGCTAACGAACAATTGCGCGATATGCGCCGGTTCGCCTTGCATGATCAGTCCCGGGTCGAGAACAAAGAAAAACGGTACAAAGTAGATAATGGTACCGAGCTTGGTCGCCTCGACGCCCGTGCGCATGGGATTGGCCCCCGCCAGCGAGGCGGCAGCAAAGGCGCCCAGCGCCACGGGTGGCGTGATGAACGACAGCATCCCCCAATACAGCATGAACATATGCACGCCCATCGGGTTGAGGCCTGAATCGGTCAAGGCTGGTGCCAGGGTGATCGCAAGGATGATGTAGGCCACAGTGACCGTGACACCAATCCCCATGATGAAACTGGCCAAAGCGCCCAGCAACAACAGCAAGATGACATTGTTGTCCGCCAACTGCAGTAGATCGAACGCCAGCGTGCCGACTTTGCTTTGGTAGGCGAGCGCGCCGACAATCAATCCGACGCCGGCCAACACAGCCGCCAGTTCAGCGAACAATTTGCCGATACCTTCGATAAACTTCACGAATTGCGCCATCGACCATCGATGACTTGGCACCAATTGGTTAATCAAGATCAGCAAGCCCGTGGCATAGAAAGGCGCCTGCGACTCGCGGTTCAAGACCAACAGCCAATAGATCAGCAACCCGAATACCAAAATGTAGTACCAGCCATCCTTCATGACATCTTTTACGGATGGCAACTCGATGCGCTCCATGCCCTTAAGGTTCATCTTGGCGGCGTAGGCGTCGATTTGCATGAACAAGGCGAAGAAATACAGCACCGATGGAATCACCGCCGCGATGACGATATCGCGGTACGGTACATCGAGATTGATCGCCATGATGAACGCAGTGGCGCCCATCACCGGCGGCATCAACACACCACCTGTCGACGCACACGCCTCGACACCACCCGCCACATGCGGCTGAAAGCCGATGCGCTTCATCGCCGGGATCGACATCGAACCGGTGGTCAGCACGTTGGTGATGACGCTGCCGCTCATGGAGCCCATCAGGCCCGATGCGAAAATCGCCACTTTGGCCGGGCCGCCACGCACATGCCCCAACAGCGCAAATGCCAGATTGATGAAGAACCGTCCGCCACCGGTGTGCTGCAAGGCGACACCGAAGATCAGGAACCCAATCACCAGATTGGCGAACGCCCGGAACGGGATACCGATAATACTTTCCGTCGACAGCGCATGAAATGCCGCCGTGTCGCCAATGGATTCGGTAGAGCCTTCCAAAATACCCGGCAACGAGCCGGCGAAAAGCGGATATACCGACACCACGGCAATGATCGTGGCAACGATATTACCGCCACCCCGGCGCGTCGCCTCCAACACCAACAACCACAATGCGATGGAAAGATACTGCATGTAGTCGGGCGCGCTGTATTCCCAACCCTTGTCGACGATCTCGTTGCTGAAATAAACCAGACTGCTTGAAATACCCAACGCCGACAGGGTCAGAATCACATCATACCAGGGCACGCGATCGAGGGGACTTTTCGTACTCGCCGGAAAAACGAAAAACGCCAACGGCAGCAAAATCGTCAAGACCGCGTAAAAATAACGGTTCTCGATGACAACGAAGCCAACCATATTGCCGAGATTGAACGCCTGATACAGCGCAAAAAGGAATGAGACGGTGGCACTGAATAACAGCGCCGAACGCCAGACAGGACTGAGCCGACGATAGCGTAATTCCGCTGTCGCCGGCTCGTCCACTGTGTCAGTGGTACTCACTGTTCAAAAGGGCCGAAGCCCATTCCTTAGTTGAAGACCACGGGCATTTTGGCCTGCGTCAGCGCCGCTGCACGAGCCTTCAGCCAGCCAGCCTTATAGGCGTCAGCTGGTGCGCCTTTAGCACCGGCCTTGTAGGTCTTCCACGCCGACTGAATAACGCCCTGGCGCTTGATCAGATTGTCGTTGTGCGCTTGCGCATCGGCCGTCCACACGCCTTTTTCTTTCCAAAAGCGGATGGCGCCTTCGTGATACGGCAACGCCCATTTCATTTTCTGGTTCTGTATTGCCCAGCCGGTACCGCCCTTGGCGCCTTTTTTATAGTCGTCAAAATTGTCGACCATGGACTTCACCAAGGTATAAACCACGTCCGCACTCTTATCGGCATTGGAGACCAAGATCGGATACGGGTAGGCCGCGCCGTAGTGCGGCTTTTCCTTGGACAGATTAGTGCCCACGGATCCGACGTTCTGGTAGTAGATCGGCGCAATTGCCTTAGCGCGCTTCCAACCCGCGGCGTCATCATGGGGTAGCGGCGGCCAATGGATACCACGCGGCGATGCCGCCAACTTTTTGGTCACCGGTGAAACGGTACTGGTAAACGCGGCGTCGGCTTGACCATTGATGATCGCATCAAATGAAGCTGCGAAACCGGACACAGTCACCTTGGTCACATCGTCCCAGGTGACGCCACCAAAGGCCATGTGCGCCTGAGCGTTCCAGTTCAGCGCATCGCCGCCTTTGACGAAGACAACGCGTTTGCCCTTGAGATCGGACAAACTTTTAATGCCCGCGTCACCTGCAACAGCGACGGCCAAATTGTAACTACCGGCTGCGGTCATGGCGAGGCGCAACGGTTGCGGGCCCCAAGCCTCATCGGCGAACAGAAAAGCGCCTTCCTGGCCCATGTAAACGGCTGCACCACAGGCGCAGAAATCGATCTTTCCGTCACGCAACGGCGCCATGCGCGATACGTCGTTCTTACCCGGAATAATACGGACCGATGTGCCGTGGCGTTTTTTCAACATGTTGCTGATGGCCACCGCTTGTGCATAACCCGAAGACGTGGTGCCGTAGGCCGACCAGGTCATTTTCTTGGGCAAATCGGCAGCTTGTGCGCCTGTAACCATAAAGGCCGCACCGACAATAGCAGCGGCGGTTGTTTTGAAGCCAAATTTCATCTTAATCCTCCCTTGAAGGTTTGAATTGGATTGGATTTTCAAATCCATACCCGTTTAAGCGCTCCCAACGCTCTTGATCGTATATTGTTGTGTTTTACCAAAGCCCGGATGGTTTTTCAGGTCAAGGAGTAAAAATGAAACGGCTTGATATATATCAAGTTTAATTTCTCCGCGATAATTGCCTCTCCCGAGGGATCACGTCATAGTCCCCTTGTTATCTGTAAGGCCCGAGAAAAGAGCACTAGCATTCATGCGAAATCTCATTGCCGGCATTGTTGTGGGGATCGTCATCGGCATCGTCGTCGGTACGACTGTTGTCGCTCCGCGCCTGAAATTACCCGTACAAACGGAGGCTGAGCGCTCGGCTGCTTCCGATGCCTCACCCTGGGCTCGCGGGGCGCCGCGCAAGGCCTTCAAAGCCGACGAACCACCATCTAAGCCGATACAGGAACCACCGAGCAGCGGTGCGCCCCGCCCCGCGGCTTCGCCCGATGCGCAAAAACAAACCCGTTGGCGTATGGCCAGTGCCTACGCCAGCACATTGGCCGAAATGGGCAGCCTCGCCAAACGCGTCGAAGCCGATATCTGGAAGGCCTCGGACGGTGGATTTCGGGTCGAGTTCTTCGAGCCCGGCACCTTGGTCGCCACGGACAAGGCCTTCGACGCCGTTCGCTCGGGCGCCATCGAAGCCGCTTTCGCCGCCCCCGCCATCTGGGCGGACCGCAACCCGGCCCTGCATCTGTTTTCAGCCATTCCCTTTGGCCCCCCGATCCAGGAGTATCTTGCCTGGGTGCACGCCAAAGGGAGCGTGATCATGCGCGATGTCTACAAGAAACTCGGTGTCCATGGCATGGCTTGCGGACTGCTCGCGCCGGAGGGGTCGGGCTGGTTTCGGACGCCGGTGAAATCCCTAGCCGAACTGAAAGCCCAGCGCGTCGGCATGACCGGCTTGGGCGCGGATGTCTTGCAGCAACTGGGTGTCGAGGTATTGCCGGTCGCCGAAGGTGATGCATTCGTGGCATTGGAACGCGGCCTGATCGACGCCGCCGAAGCCGCCCAACCATCCATCGACCTGCAACTGGGTCTGCATCACATGGCACGGCACTATTATTTTCCGGGTTGGCATCAGCCCGCCACGCTGCTGAGCCTGATCGTCAACCAAAGCGCATGGGATCAACTGGCACCAGCCCAACAAAGCCAATTACAAAATGTCTGCGGCGACAATATACGGCGTGGCCTTGCGGAAAGCGAAGCGGCACAGTTCGACGCGCTTAAAACCCTCACCGCCGATGGCGTATCGATCGAGACCTGGTCGCCGGAAATTCTATCGGCACTGCGCGGCGCATGGACCAAAGTGGTGCGCGCCAAGCGAAAGAAAAGCCGCGATTTCGACCGCGCCTGGCGCTCGCTCGAGCAATTCCGCGAGGAATACGGCATCTGGCGTGAAATCGGCCAACCCGCCACCGGGAAATAGCTCAGCGAACAATAAGCACCGATATATCCGCGTGCCGCGCCACCCGGGCGGCATTGGGCCCGAGCAGAAATTCCTTCAGGTCCGGACGCCCGGCCGCAGTGATGATGAGATCGGCACCAATATCACCAGCGATACGCAAGATGACGTCGTACACAGTCCCCTCGCCGACGATGTGCTGGACATTGACCTCATCGGGCACTTTTTCGGCGGCGAAGGTCTTTAACGCTGCCAGCACTTTGGCGGCGACATCCTTCTCGTAGCCTTCCGGAAAATACTGACCGACCACACTCATGCCGAAATCCGGCACCACGGTCAGCAAATGGAGGTTCCCCCCACCTTGGCGGCACAACTCGACCGCGCGCGGCAGCGCTTTTTGCCATGAGCTTTCATCACCCAGGTCAACCGGCAGCAGGATATCCTGATACATCGCAGTTCTCCTTATGACACCACTTCGCGGCGGCGGCGTTGCAACAGAATGATCAAACCCAAAAGCAAGATCGCCGGGATGTACATCCATTGTTTGGAGGGTCGATCAGCCTTTTTCAAAACGCCGGCGATTTCCCAGTCCAAGTCGATCTTCTGTTTCTCAGCGGCACTGCCGAAGACCACGTTATCAACGATCATCTTGTCGCCGTCGCGGCGTAACTCTAGGCCGGCCTTGAGTATGCGCTCTTTACCGGTCTTGGCATCGCCCACGGGCAACATGACGACCTTGTCGACCTCGTTGTCATTCAGGTCCAACCCTTTGACCCGCACCTGTATCTGCGCACCCGCCGGCAGGCCCTCGGCCGCCTGATAGACCTGCACCGCCGGCACCGCTTGCAGCGGCGGATAGACCTTGTCCATGAAAAACCCGGGCCGGAAGAAGGTGAACGCGACCAACAGCAGCAGCAAGGATTCCCAGATCCGGCTCTTGGCAATGAAGAAGCCTTGCGTCGCGGCTGCGAACACCAACATCGCCGTCACGGCCACCGCCACCGTCATGAACAGGTGTATTGGTCCCTCAATGCCGATCATCAGAAGTTCGGTGTTGAAAATGAACATGAACGGCAAAATGGCGGTCCGGATATCGTAGGTGAAACCCTGGATACCGGTGCGTATGGGGTCGCCACCCGATATGGCAGCCGCGGCAAAGGCGGCAAGCCCCACTGGTGGCGTATCATCGGCCAAGATGCCAAAGTAAAAGACGAACATATGCACCGCGATCAGCGGCACAATGAGGCCGTTCTCGGCACCCAACTCCACCACCACAGGCGCCATCAGCGACGAGACAACGATATAGTTAACCGTGGTCGGTAATCCCATGCCAAGCACTAAACATATCACCGCCGTAAACACCAAGATCAGCATCAAGTGCCCACCGGAAATCACCTCGATGAACTCCACCATCACCTGGCCAATGCCGGTCAGCGTGATGGTACCGACGACGATACCCGCCGTTGCCGTTGCAACGCCGATGCCGATCATGTTGCGGGCACCCGAAATCAAGCCATCAAACAGGTCCCTAAGACCGTCATCGAAGCGAGGTTTTAAGTCTGATCCCTGGCCACGAAAGAAAGCCAGCATCGGCTTGTGGGTGATGACGATTAACACCAAAAAACACGTCGCCCAGAATGCTGAAAGCGCGGGCGACAGCCGTTCAACGGTCAGGCACCAAAAGAGTAAAGCAACTGGCAGTAAAAAGTAGAGGCCGACTTTTACAGTTGGACCGGGGTCTGGCGTTACTTCTAGGTCTTCAGCCATGCCTAAATCAGGATACATAGCCGCGAATTTCACCAGTCCAACAAAACCAAGAAGGACCAAAACCGTCGCAACGTAAGGTGCTGCATCTCCGGTCGCGCCCTTGATCCATCCGAGCCCATAATAAACGATGAAGGCCAACGCCATCATACCGATCGCTGTCGTGAGAAATGAGAATAAAGTCTGAAACCACGTTCGTTCCACGAGCCGAGGCAGACCTTTCATGTCGGCTTTCATTGCTTCTAAATGGACAATATAGACGAGCGCAATGTAGGAAATGATCGCTGGTAGAAATGCATGTTTGATGACGTCTATATAAGAAATTCCGACAAACTCGATCATCAAGAAAGCCGCCGCCCCCATGACAGGTGGCGTAAGTTGGCCGTTTGTACTTGCAGCCACTTCAATGGCGCCGGCTTTTTCCGCCGAAAATCCGACTTTCCGCATCAGCGGAATGGTAAACGTGCCGGTGGTCACGACATTGGCAATCGACGAGCCGGAAACCAATCCGGTCATCCCCGATGACACAACAGCCGCCTTCGCCGGCCCGCCGCGCATGTGACCCAAAAGCGCAAACGCTACCTGAATGAAATAATTTCCGGCCCCGGCCTTTTCGAGCAATGCACCGAACAAGACGAACAAAAACACCATGGACGTAGAAACACCGAGCGCCACACCAAAGACACCTTCGGTGGTCAGCCAGTAGTGCGACATCCCCTTGTTGAGGCTGGCTCCCTGGTGCTCAATCACTTCAGGCATGTAGGGCCCAGCGAACGTATAGATCATGAATACAATCGCCACGATGACGAGCGGCAATCCGAGAGCCCGCCGCGTGGCCTCAAGTAAAACGAGAATGCCGATGGCGGCAATGATCACATCTTGCTTGATCGGCGCCCCGGGACGGTCAGCCAAATCAGCATAAAACAAATACAGATACCCCGCGCAAAAGGCGCCGATCAGCGCCAGCGCCCAATCCAGGGCCGGAATGCGGTCACGAGGCGAGCGTTTGGTCGCAGGGAAAGCGAGGAATGTCAGAAAAATAGCGAAGGCTAAATGAATGGAGCGGGCCTGGTTGCCGTCCAGAATAAAAACTCTCAGCATCGTCGGCAGTGGTGACGAATACCAAAGCTGGAACAGACTCCAAACCAAGGGAATGACCCAAAGCACATGAAATGAAAATCCGACCGGCGCGCGCGCGCCTGTATCGGCTTCCGCAATCATGTCGTCTAATACGTTTTCGTCCGTGCTCGCACCGCTGGTTTCGGGTTGCTCACCCATCGCGCCCTCCAAAAATTGTTTCGTGACGGCATTCTGCGTGCCGCTTTAGAGATAGGAAAACGAGGCGGCGTGACATGCACGCCGCCCCTGGTGCCGATTACATCAAGCCGGCTTCCTTGTAGTACTTGGCGGCGCCGTCATGCAGCGGCGCGGACAGGCTGTCTTTGACCATTTCCTTCTTCTTCAGGATGGAAAAAGCCGGGTGCAGCTTTTTGAAGGTGTCGAAGTTGGTGAACACGGCCTTAACCACCGTATAAACGACATCCGCTGGCAGCGCGGTCGATGACACGAAGGTCGCGCCGACACCGAAGGTTTTGGTATCGTTCGGGTTGCCGCGGTACATGCCACCCGGAATGGTCGCGTAACGATAGAAGGCGTTTTCCTTCACCAGCTTGTCGATAACCGGCCCGGTCACATTCACCAACGCCGCGTCACACGACGTCGTGGCTTCCTTAGTGTTGCCCGACGGGTGACCAACCAACCAGAAGAAAGCGTCGATCTGGTTATCGCAAAGCTTCTGCGACTGCTCGGCAGACTTAAAGCCAGTCGCAAGTTTCAGATCGCTTTTGCGGTTCCAGCCAAGTGCGGCTTCCAATACCTCCCAAGTGGCGCGCGTACCGGAACCCGGGTTACCGATGTTCAGGCGATTGCCCTTCACTTGGGAAATGTTGGTAATACCGGACTCTTTGCGCGCAACCATCGTCACCGGCTCAGGATGCACGGAGAAAACAGCGCGCAAAGCCTTGTATGGGCCGGAGGATTTGAACTTCGACGTGCCGTGATAGGCGTGATGTTGCCAATCCGACTGGGCGACGCCCATATCCAGTTCACCGGCTTTGATGGTGTTGATGTTGTAAACTGAGCCACCGGTGGATTCCACCGAGCAACGCAACCCGTGCGCCTTACGCCCTTTGTTCACCAAACGGCAGATTGATGCACCGGTCGGGTAATAGACACCGGTGACACCGCCCGTGCCGATGGAGATAAACCGCTTTTTGGCGGCCTCCGCCGTACCCGAGCCGGCCGTAAGTGAAAGTCCGGCTACGGCAACAGCAGCAATGAGAAGTTTATTATACGTCATAGTTGGAGCCTCCTTGAATGTTACTTCCTAGGTTGTGATTGCGCATGAACCTGGCGGTTCTTTCCGGTGGCGGCGCCTGAAATGGCCTATAACACCGCCGACGGAAGCCCGGCGATAACCGCCCGGCCATGGTTTCCATCGAATGGCTTCGATGGTCGGGATCGCCCGGCCGGATTGGCAATCGCCAATCCTCGCGCGTGGACGTACGACCCGAAAATTCAATGCTATCGTATTCATCATCAGCATCATAACCCGGTATTGGCCAGCGCTGCATCAACCGATTTTCCGAGCTTGTCCGCAAGCTCATCCAATTGCGCCGGAGAAATGATGAACGGCGGCGCCAAAAGCACATGATCACCGCGCGCGCCATCGACCGTGCCGCCGCTGGGATAGCAGATCAATCCGTTCTCCATAGCACTCGCCTTGATGCGGGCGTGAAGCTTGAGGGCGGGATCAAAAGGCGCCTTGGTGGCACGGTCCGCCACCAGCTCGATAGCCTGAAACAAGCCGCGCCCACGAATGTCGCCGATGTTTGGGTGATTGCCAAACCGCTCATGCAGGCGTTCGGTCAATTGCTTTCCGCGCTCGCGCACCTGCGCCAACAGGCCTTGATCGCGGATTTTCGTTTGCACCGCCAAGGCGCCGGCACACGCCGCCGCATGGCCGAGATATGTGTGCCCGTGCTGGAACAAACCGCTGCCACCCTTGAAGGCCGCGTATACTTTATCGGTAGCCATCGTCGCACCAATCGGCTGATATCCGGCGCCCAAGCCCTTGGCGATGCAGACGATATCGGGGATAATGCCATCTTGCTCGCAAGCGAACAGCGTGCCTGTCCGTCCCATGCCGCACATGACTTCATCCAAGATCAACAGCACGCCATACTGATCGCATATTTCGCGGATGCGCTTGAAGTACCCTTCGACCGGCGGCAGTACACCTGCGGTCGCTCCACCCACGGTTTCGGCAATGAAGGCGGCTACGTTTTCCGGCCCCAGGCGTAGGATTTCCGTTTCCAACTCGTTCGCAATCCGCAGGCCATATTCGATTTCGGATTCGTCATCGTGGCGCTCACGGTAAGCATAGCAAGGTGCGATGTGACTGGTTTCGACCAACATTTCCTTGAACGGCTCGCGACGCCAGACATTGCCGCCGACCGAAAGCGCGCCGACCGTATTGCCATGATAGCTTTGTCGTCGGGCGATAAACCGGGTCCGCGAGTTGTCGCCGCGTTCCAGATGATACTGGCGCGCCATCTTCAGTGCGGCCTCAACGGCCTCGGACCCGCCCGACAAGAAATACACCATGGAGATATCGCCGGGCGCCGACTCCGCCAAAAGATCGGCGAGTTGCTCAGCCGGTTCCGAGGTAAAGAACGCCGTATGCGCGAATGCCAGAGTGTCGAGCTGCGCCTTAACCGCCGCGATGACATCGGGGTCGCCATGCCCGAGGCATGACACCGCAGCACCACCAGATGCATCAAGATAACGTTTACCATTGGAATCGATCAGATACACACCTTCGCCACCCACCGCACGCGGCAATTCCGCACTCAATTGGCGATGAAATACATGGGTCATGAGCCCCTCGCTTCACGCCTCTCGGCGCTTTGTTGGATGGTCCGCCAATAGGCGTTGAACTGGTTGAGTTGATCTTCACTCTCGGAAATGGCTTTCAGCGCCGTGCTCCCACCGCGCGCCACCATCAAAGCCATCAATGCCTCCGTGGCCGAAAGCGCCGGTGCAACGGAATGAAAAAATGACGGGCTCTCGTTCTCTATCAGCAATACCTGCTTGGCATGGCGCGCCAACGGAGACACCAGACTATCGGTGATCACCACCGCCGTACCGCCGCAAGAATGCGCATATTCCACCGCGGCCACCGTTTCGCGGGTGTAGGGCTCGAAACTGATGGCGACAAGCACGTCTCGCTCGGTAATGTTGCGCAATTCGTCAGTGAAAGTGCCACCTTGAGCATGCAGCAATACGCCGTTGTCGCGAAATACCCGATAAACGTAATGGAAAAAGAACGCGACCGGATAGCAGCTGCGCAGCCCTGCGATGTACACCCGCTCGCCCGCCAGGATTTCCTCCGCCGCGGCGTCGAAACGCTCCGCGCCGTTAATTTCAAACGAGTGCCGTAAATTCGAGAGGCCGTTGTTCATAACCTCAGCAACCAGATCGCCGGGCCCGCCAGATCCGCCGGCGCGAACTTGCAGCTCGCGGGCACGGCGCGCGTAATCAGACGTATAGCCACGCAACCGTTTTTGAAACAACCCCCGGAACGCGTTGAAACTGTCGAATTCGAACCGGCGCGCCAAACGCACCATGGTCGTCGGATGAACGCCCGCATTGGCCGCCAAGCCGCGCATGGACAACAGCGCCACATCATCGGGGCGGTCCAGCACATGACGCGCCGCGAGCTGCAGCTGCGGGCTCAAGCCCGGATAACCATCGGCAATAGCCTTGGAAAGCGCCGCGTAATCCATCCCTGTGCGTCCATCCCTGTTGAAATCCCGTTTATGCCGCCCTCATGATTTTTCGAGCCGGGCTTTTCAATGTGTGAAACAGCCTCGCAGGTTTTGATACAAACCGCAACATAGCAAATACACTTGATACACTTGTTGCAAAGACTGTTCTTCATCGTCTGGGAAGCAACACCCCATGGGTTCGACTTTGCCAGAGTGATCGTTTAGCTTGGCGCGATGTCACTATTGTTGGAGAAAATGGGATGCTAGGGCTTTCTTTATATGCGCTCCTCGCATTCGGTTTTGGTACGTGGCTACCACCCTTGAAATTGGGTGGAAAAGATAGCATAGGCGCGCGAATCATTGCCGGCTATGCCGCAATGACGGCGGCTTTTTTCATCGTTCATATCGCTCTTCAAATGTCCTTGTCGGCGAGCCTGATTTCGCTGATGGGAATAGCCATGTCCGGAATCCTCAAACAATTCTGGAAAGTGCGTAAGATCGACGCCAGCCATCTCTTCCATCCCGTGTCTGTTTTTCTACTTGTGGGATTTGGTGCAATTGCCCTCAACGGCGGGGGGGGCTACCTGCCGTTTACGATCGACGAGTTCACCAACTGGATCGGTGCATCCCGACTAATTCATCTGCACGGCGGATACGCTGAAATCGCCGACACAATTCATCTTCCTGGGTACACGCCGGGCTGGCGGCTGGTTCTTTTAATGCCGTGGCAGGTTTTCGGCGTCGCTGATCTCGGCGCTTCCGCATCAGCGCCTTTTGTAATGCACCTGGGCCTCGCAACGCTATTTTATGAAATCGTGCGGAGCGAAATTTCGGGCAGGTATAACTTCCGGGACTCCGAGGTTTCTTTATTGGCTTGGCTTGCGCTGCTGCTGTATCTGACGGCGGAAGGCACAGGCAAACTCTGGACATACGACCTGCTGATCGAACAGCCGCAGATCTATGCGTTCACAGCTGTCATCTTCTTCCTGCTCATTGATGACCTGGAGACGAAACCTTCGAATTCAGCCGTGATGTATGCCGGGCTAGCCTTGATGGGCGGATTTCTTTTCAAGGCAGCCGCGATCATCTTTGTCCCGGCACTCGGTCTCGTCACAATTTGGTATTTGGTCCGCTCTGAAAACCGCCGTCGTCCCGACAATTGGAAAACTGGGGCCAGCCGCTTGGCATACCTGATCCTTCCTACACTTTCGGTTTTTATACTCTGGGGCATCCTAAAGCCCGTTACGGCACAGAACTGCATGTCAGCTCCGATGTCGACACTTACACCGCAAGCCATCTCCTCCGTCGCGGCCCAGGATTGGCAAGGTCTCGCGCGCCGCTACGGCTTGGCCGTTGGCGGTTACCTTTTAGGGTACAAGACTCTTTTGGCATTTACCGGTTTCATCGGCGTTGTTGTCGCCGCAAAGTTCCGTTGGGTTTCCGCCCATATCGCGCTTGCTGGTTTTGCTTTCATGTATTTGGCCGCCCTCTATTGGTACCACCTGACATGTTTTGGTCCCTATTATTTTGAGAACCTGAATTCCATTCCACGATTATCGCGGGTCGTCATCCAACCGTTCCACGCCATCGGGTTGCTTGTCATGGCGGTTGGGATTGTTCGGTTTACACCGAAACGCCTGTTCTCGAAGCTCACAACCAACAAAATCACCTCATCTGCCTGCTATATTGCCGTTGCCGCCCTTTTATCATGGCAATCAATCCAGATTTATCGAACCACGCAAGACGTTACCACTCGTGTATACCAACACGTTGATTCACGGATCGCGGAAATGCGCGCACTGGCGAATTTCGTGAAATCGACATATCCCCGCAGCCGAAACACGCCGCTCGTGCAAATCGTCAACCAAGGTGCCGACAGTGATGTATTCGGCTACGCCAAGTTTTTCTCGATGAGTGACGAGAAAGGACAACCACGGCCAATAATCAGATATGCTGGTGGTGTGAGTTGGAGTGCCGGCGCACCAACAAATCATTGGCAAGAGCAGCTTGACGCCAAGCAGCTACAAGCCAAATTCGCCGCCGCCGACATCATCTGGCCCATCACGACGGATGATTGGATCGCGCATATCCTCTCGCGCCTAGTGCGCGATGACAGTTGCTTGGAAAAACTGCCGACATATTTCCTCTTAAAACAAACTGATGGCACCTTTTCATGCCAGAAAAAGAAAAGCATCGTCAGCAATGAATAATGAACAGAGTCTCCACACGTCGAGCCGCGCAGCTGGTTGTGATCAATCTTTTGCTTGGCGGGCTGTGCCTTGTTTTCATCGAAATCTCGACGGCAGTTTCTGGCTCCGTGAGGGGCAAAGCCCGGGAATGTTCTTTGCTATCAATCGGCTCAACACTCGGTTGATGCGGACGTGCCGATCGCTCAAGGCCACGTGCATTGATCTTGCGAAAAACCTGAGTTTCGAGCCTAGCGATTTTTACGATCCTATGCACACAACACCCAGCGGTGCTCAAAAAATCGATGCCTTTTTATTTCACCGACTCAAAAACAAGATGGACGATTAGCCACTTTTCCGCTAGTTGCTGGTGCACAGAGCAACGCAGCCAATTTCCTTAACATTGAATAGCAGGCGTACGACGATGGACCTCAAGGAACACATTCGCTCCATTCCGGATTTCCCGAAACCGGGCATCCTTTTTTACGATATATCGACATTGCTGGCACACGCCGACGCTTGGCAGGTCGCACTGGCGCGATTGGCGCGGATCGTCTCCAAGCACCAACCGGACATCCTGGCCGGGATTGAATCACGCGGCTTTCTTGTCGCGGCCCCCTTGGCTTCGCGGCTGGGGCTTGGCTTCACCATGGTGCGCAAGAAAGGCAAATTGCCAGGTCCCGTGATTTCCCACGAATATGATTTGGAATACGGCACAGACACCATTGAAATCCAAGACGACGCCGTGCACCCCGGTCAACGGGTCGTGATCTTGGATGATTTGCTGGCCACCGGCGGCACCATGGGGGCGTCTGTCGATCTGTTTGGTAAAGTCGGCGCCGAAGTTGTCGGCGCGGCCTGCATTATCGAGCTTGCATTCCTGGGCGGGCGCAAAGGCCTGACAATGCCATTCGATGCGCTGATGACCTACGATTCCTGAACTCCGCCTCGCGGGGATCAACGGACGTCAGCTCAGAACCCTGAATCGGCCACATGCCGGGCGACTTTCTTCATCGCGCTCGGCAGCGCTAGCGTGCCGAAATCCTCAGGCCTGCACCAACGCAGATTGCCGCCCTGTTCCGACGTCTGCCCGCCCAACACCGTCAACAAGAGACGGAAATGGGTAAAAACGTGCTCAACATCGCCCGATAACTCGCGCCATTCCACATCCATTGGCGCATGAGCTTCAATATCCGAAGCGTCCGGAACAGCCTCATCCCAAGGTGTTGACGGAAATTCAATCATACCGCCCAAAAGTCCTTGTTCCGGACGACGGCGGACCAATACCGCACCATCCGGACGCCGCAACCAATACACAACGCCGTGGCGAGTGGGCCGGACTTTTTTCGGCGGCTTGACGGGAAGCCGTGCGGGCTCACCAAGCGCGCGCGCCTTGCAGTCGCGCACTAGAGGACAAACGGCGCAATCCGCCGCCTTTGGTCGGCAGACCGTCGCACCCAGATCCATCATCGCCTGGGCGAAATCGCCGGCGCGATGGTCGGGGGTCAAGGTTTCCGCGAGACGGCGGATCTCGGGCTTAGCTTTCGGCAAAGGCGTTTCGACGGCAAACAACCTCGCCACCACGCGTTCGATGTTGCCGTCCACCGGCGTTGCTTTGTGCCCAAACGCGATGGCCGCGACCGCGGCTGCTGTATAAGGCCCAATCCCCGGCAGCCTCACCAACTCACCCTCAGATGCGGGAAAGCTGCCACCGTGCGCGGCGACAACCGCACCAGCGCATTTGTGAAGGTTTCGCGCCCGTGAATAGTAACCGAGCCCCTGCCAGGCATGGAGGATATCGTCGAGATCGGCGGCGGCCAGATCGTGCACCGTCGGCCAACGTGCCACAAAATTGCCGAAATACGATGTCACGGTCGCCACCGTGGTTTGTTGCAGCATAATTTCGGACAGCCAAACACGGTACGGATCGGTCGTTTCGCCAGGCTTTGCGCGCCACGGCAAGTCACGCGCGTTGGCATCGTACCAATCTAGAAGTCGGGCGGAGGAAGGCATGATCAATGCGGAGGTCATATTGTTAATCACGAGGCGCGAGCCTACCATGTGCCGTCATGGCCAAACAGCCCGCATACCGCAGATACAAAACACCCGACCGGCGCAACCGCACCGAACATCTCGGCAAGAGCGTCGGACGGCTCACCAAGCCGCTGTTCGGTCGACGCGGCATGGCCGACGGCTCGATCATTCACGATTGGCCCGCCATCGCCGGCACCGCCATCGCCATGCACAGCCAGCCGGAAAAGGTCACCTACCCCAGCCGCGAGCGTACCGGCGGCTTGCTGCACTTGCGTGTCGACAATTCAGCCATGGCGACCCAGTTGCAGCATCTGGAGCCGCAACTGCTGGAACGCATCAACAGCCACTTTGGCTACCGCGCCGTCGCGCGGCTGCGATTTATCCACGGACCGTTGCCGAAACCCGCCGTTATCACACGCACGGCCAAAACCCACACGCCATCACCGGAGAGAAAACGCGAGCTGGCGCAGACCCTGGACAGCGTAGACGACCCGGATTTGCGCCGCGCCTTGGAAAAATTAGGCGAGGCTTTGCCCGGCTCCGAATCCGACACCGAATCGGGTTCCGGACCCGACCCAGAACCGGAACCGGAGCCGAATTCGAAGTCGAATACCTGAAAGTATCCCCAACTTTTTCCATCACCTGGGGAAAACTTGGTGCGAAAAGGAGTCGACTCTACGCTTTTCACGATTCTATATTCACCAACATCTAGTGGCCAGGAGGCTTCTTTGTTACGATATTTGCCAATGAAGACCGTTTTCACTGTTTTCCTGATCATCGCGGGCCTGGCGTTCGCGGCGTCCGCGCGTGCGGAAATTGCCAAGTTCGAGGACTCGATCAAGCCGGTTGTCGTCGGAAACGCCGACGCGCCCGTGACGATCATCGAGTTCGCATCGCTGGGCTGTCCGCATTGCGCGAACTTCCACCACGACACCTATCCGCAGATCAAAAAAGATTACATCGACACCGGCAAGGCGAAGCTGGTGTTCACCGATTTCCCGCTCGGCACCCCGGCGCTGGCGGCGGCGATGATCGCACGTTGTTCGGGCCCGCAACGCTATATGGGATACATCGATATCTTTTTCCGCGCCCAAGCACAGTGGTCGCGCGCTGACAATCCGCTGAATGCCCTGAAAAAGATCGCGCGTTTCGGCGGCATGTCCAATGCCGACGTGGACGCCTGCTTGGCTCAGCAAAACCTGATCGATCACATCCAGTCGACGGCGCGCAAAGCCAGCGAAGAACACAAGATCAACTCGACACCTTCGTTCTTGGTCAATGGTACGAAAGTATCCGGCGCCCAGTCGTATAATGAGTTTCGTACCGTCATCGACGCCGCTTTGAAAAAAGCACAGTAATTTTTAGAAAGGTCTGAAGACCCTTGCTGCAGTTCAACAAACTCCGCCTATCGGGCTTTAAATCGTTCGTCGAGAATACCGAGCTCCCCATTGAGCTCGGCTTGACCGGCGTCGTCGGCCCCAACGGTTGCGGCAAGTCGAACCTGGTGGAAGCCTTGCGCTGGGCCATGGGCGAAACCTCGGCCAAGCAAATGCGCGGCTCGGGCATGGAAGATGTCATCTTCGGCGGTACCTCCAACCGGCCGCCGCGCAACGTGGCGGAGGTCGTGCTGACGCTCGATAACGGAGAACGCGCCGCGCCGGCGCAGTTCAACGATGAAAGCGAATTGGAGGTCAGCCGCCGCATCGAACGCGAGAAGGGTTCGCAGTACAAAGTGAACGGCGCTGACGTCCGCGCCCGCGACGTGCAATTGCTGTTTGCCGATTCGTCCACCGGCGCGCGCTCGACCGCCATGGTCAGCCAGGGACGCATCGGCGCCATCATCAATGCCAAACCGAAAGAACGGCGTGGCCTGCTCGAAGAG
>JABIPG010000034.1 GCA_018698795.1 Rhodospirillaceae bacterium | reverse complement strand
CCGTACAGCACCGGGTCTTCGCCCGGCTGCGCGATGGGCCAAACTTCGCCAACGAGATCGGAGTCGGCCAAATTCGGGTAATTTCCAGGAGCATTATCAGGTGTTTGATCGTTCATAAGATGGGTTCCGGTTTCGGCGTTCGGGGAAAAACAGCGTCAGAATGATGAAGTCAGGTAAGTCAGGCAACCGCTTTCAGCCAATGCCGCTTCAGCCCTGGCGCGTGTCGGGCCTTCAAGTTTGGCGAAGCCGTCCAGCAAGCCGTTCCAGCATTTCAACTGATACCCGAACGGCGCTTGGCGGTAGGGCTGCCCGAAAATCTCAACCTCGAACGCTTCATTTTCAGCCTGCAGCGCCGAGGCATTGGCCGCCAAAAACGGCAGGTAGGCATTGGCGCAAAGTTTCAATAAATCCTGCACCGCGGGTGTCAGTGGTGCGTCGGGCGATTGCCATTCTCCGTCAACGCCGGATGCATCGTCCATAAAGCGGACCCAGTCCACCAAGTCCCCCGCCGTGTCGCGCATGACGCTCATGGGGGTCGGATCGTCTGCCAACACCCGGAGCTGACCGAACAGGCCGAATTCCGCTATCGACGGACGACTGCCGAACAGATACCGCTGCCCATCAACGCGAGCGTCCAGGGCGTTCAGGACGGCATGATAACTCTGCTCGATTACCGGTTTGTTTTCCGGCGTGCAGCCGACCAGCGCCATGCGGCTGATTTGGCGGGCTTTGAAGGTGGCGGCCATCTCGCGCCGCGCTGGGAACTCAAGATCGGAAAATGAATCATTGGAGATCCAGCGCGCGGCGAAATCCTGATCGGGCGCATAGTGCCAGCGATAATGAAACATCGCCTTGGTCAGCCATTCGTCGGCCATGTCTTCGATCAGGTTGGCCAGGAAGGCGAGCGCCGGGTCGGGCGGCATGACGGAGCGCTCGCCCGGGTGGCGTTGCTCCAGGTCATGCACCAGGGCTGTGGAATCGTTGCGGTAAGAGCCGTCGGGGTAGTTGAGAACCGGCACCAGCGCCGGGCGGATATGGGCGATTTCCTCACGGATAGACGCGGTGCGGATAACCCAGTCGAACGGCAAACGCCGATAGCGCATCAAGGCGCGCATTTTCACCGAGTAAGGCGAGCCGTTCGCGCCGATCAGGCGGTAGCGGTTGTCCAATTGCATGTCTTGCCCCCCCTTAAGCTTCACACAGATACGCCGGATATCCGGGCTGTGGTCGGCTTTACGTATCCTCGCGCCGCACCCGCACCATGCCTTCCTGGGTCATGGATGCGACCAAGCGGCCATCGCGGGCGAAGATATTGCCGAAGTTCAAGCCCCGCCCACCCGATGACGACGGCGACGTTTGGTCGAACAGCAGCCATTCATCAGCGCGGAACGGCCGGTGGAACCACATGGAATGATCCAGGCTGGCCGATAAAATTTTGCCGCCGTACCAGGTCGTCCCGTGCGGCACCAAGCACGTCGCCAGCAGTGTGATATCCGAGGCATAAGCCAGCACGCATTCGTGGCGGTCGAAATCATCGGGCAGCGGTTGGCGGGTGCGCGCCCAATAGCGCTCAATGGGTGGCGCCGGGTCGGGCTCAACCGGATCGCGCGGATCAATGGGGCGAATTTCGATGGCCCTGTCGGCCATGAAACGGGCTTGCGACTTTTCCGGGATCCGATGCAGCAAAGCGGCACGGCGCTCGCGCTCTTCGGGCAGGTCATCGGGATCGGGCACATCGGGCATGGATATTTGGTGTTCCAGGCCCTTTTCATCAACCATCAGCGACACCGACATATTGTAGATCGGCCGACCGTGCTGGCGCGCGACCACATTGCGCGTGGTGAAGCTGCGCCCATCGCGAATGCAGTCCACATCATAGATGATCGGCACTTTCGGATCGCCGGGTCGCAGAAAATACGCATGCAGTGAATGCGGGCGGCGGCCTTCAGACGTGCGTGCGGCGGCGACCAGGGCTTGGCCAATCACGTGGCCGCCGAACACGCGTTGGCGGTCCTCCTTCGGTGCCTGGCCGCGAAACAGGTCCGCTTCCAAGGTCTCCAGGTCCAATAAATCGAGCAGCGTTTTCAGCGTACCGGGCATATCGTTCTCGTTGTCCATATAGGTCGATCCCGGCTTTTTACCGCACTGCAGCAGAATTAAACATGACCTTCTTCGCGCAACATGGCGAGCGACGCCCTAAGCGCTTCGGCGCTTTCAGCGATATCGGCGTCGCTATGCACGGCAGAGACGATGGCGCCGGGCTTGCTCGACAGATCAACGCCGTTCACCAGCATGGCGAGGCGGAACAACTTGGCCGCTGGGTGATTGCCGGCAGCCTCCATCACGGAAAGCGGCTGCGCCGCAGCATCGAAGCTTTCGGGATCGATATTGAGGCCGTCAGGATTGGTGAAAATGTAGACGTTCGAGCCCAGCCCCATGGCCGCCCAGGGGACATTCTCGGCGGCGAAAACCGCGTTCCATGCAGCCTTCAGCTTATCGCCTTGCTCATTGGCCTGCGCCGTCACGTCGCCCTCGGCAACGCGGCTCAGCATGGCAACGCCGGCGGCGGCTGACAGAGGATTGGCATTGAACGTGCCCTGGTGCGGAATTTTCTCGAACCCGCCTTGATTGGCAGCCTCGAAATCGAGATGCGCCATGATCTCCTTGCGGCCCACCACCGCTCCGCCCGGCAAACCACCGGCCAAAATTTTCGCCAACCCCGTGAGGTCGGGCAGTATCCCCCATGCCGCCTGCACGCCGCCGGGCGAAACGCGAAATCCGGTGACCACTTCGTCGAAGATCAACAGCGTGCCGCGCGCCTGCGTCACTTCGCGCAGCATCTTGGTAAATTCCCGGCCAAGCGGCATCTGCCCCGAGCTGGCGCCGGTGGGCTCCAAGATGACGGCGGCGATGTCGTCGTCCGATTCCAGCGTCGCTTTGACGCCTTCGGGATCAGCCGGGTCGGCGACGATCACCGCATCGACAATACCGGGCACGATACCCGGCACGTTGGCGGTGCCCGAGTGGAACTTAGAGCCGAACGCCACGTGGTCCTGCCAGCCATGGAAATGGTTTTTGAAACGCAACAGCTTGGTGCGGCCCGTAAAGGCTCGCGCCAGCCGAATGGCCAATAGGTTGGCCTCGGTACCCGAAGAGGTGAAACGGATGCGCTCGGCGGTTGGAATCAACTGCTGCACCAATTCGGCCCAGGTCAGTTCCAATTCGTGGCAGGCGGCGGGGTGCGTCCCCAACGCGATCTGATCATTCACCGCCTGCACCAAGCTCGGGTGCGCATGGCCCAGCAACAACGAGCCGTGGCCGCCGTAGAAATCGATCAGTTCGTTGCCGTCGGCGTCCCATTTGCGGCTACCCAGTGCATGCTCCACATACAGTGGATAGGGCGACATATGGCGCGAGTCGTGGACCACGCCGGAGGGAAACAAATTCAAGCCGCGCTGATGGCGGGCCTTCGATATGCGGGTCTTCGCCTCAAAAGCGGCGACGATGTGGGAATTGGTGAAGGGAGTCGAATCCATGGCAAGGCCTCATCTGATCAGGAGGCCATGATAGGCCCCCTATCCTTCGGCGAAAAGACCAGTCGACGAAGAGAAATCCCTTCGAAGCTAAGATGCCGGTTTGTTATCTTTCAGCATATCGGCCATACGGCGTTTCAGGCGCGTCGACTTGAAGCTCGGCAAGGCATAAACCCAACCCGTGACCCGCTTGTTGATTTCATCGGCCAGCTTGACGGCACCGGGCTTGGCGCCTTCCATCGTTGAAGCCTTGAAGGACGCCCATTGTTCTTCGCCCTTCGCGACCATAGCAATCTCCAGCGTCAAACCGTCACGGGTTTCAAACAGGCTGTTGATGGTTTTGTCGGCGTCAAAGGTCACGAAACCGGCCTTGCGCGCATCATCCAAGTTCAATTGATCAAGCACGGCGGCGACGTTGTTGGGGTCGGTGTCGTACTTCAACTGCTTACCCATGGGGATGCCGTGCAAGGTGAAGTTCCGTACTTTCGGGTCGGGCTTGGAAATCGCGATCTTTTCGCCGTCCGGATGGCGGATCGTCACCTTGGCGACCTTTTCTTCGGCGATATCGACGATCTTCGAAACCAGCCAATCGCCCGGCTTGATCTCGACGTCCAGTTCGCCAGCGGCGAGCCAGGTCTGCGCGTTGCCGGGCTTGCGGATATAAACGCCTTCCTTGCGGGTGCCGACCAAGTTGTAACGCTTGCGACCGGCCATCAGATCTGCGGCAGCCTTGCCGCCCGCATCGAACAGTTTGATCTGACGCGCTTGGGAATCTTTTGCACCGAGGTCTTCCACGTGTAGACGCGAATAGAGTTCGGGCTTTTTGGTCTTCAATTCATAAAAATTGAGGTCGGCCAACTGCACCACGACCTTTTCGGCCACTTTGGCCGATACCGGGTAACTGTCGCTCTCGGCCATGGTCCAGCCATCCTTGCCGGCACGGACCATGGTCAAGGTTTGGCCTCGGTGCTCGATCACCACCTTGGCGATGGTGTTGACCTGTTCGATCAAGCCCGGAAATACCGGCCCCGACACTTCAACGCCGGTGCCAGCCTGATTGGCGTTCAGCGAAACGGCGGCGGCGCCAACGGCGATCACGGTGGCGGCGCCCAGGATGATGATGGATTTGGGTGTCATGTCTGTTTCTCCCCGCTCAACTGGTCTCGACCACGCCGCCTGAGCGGCGCAGACGCCGAACCAACACGAACAGCAGCGTGCCAAGCCCCAATAGCAACGGAATGGCGGCAATGTTGAAGAACTTGAGCCAGCTATCGAGGGTATCGATATCCTTACGCAGTTCGTGCTGGACGCCACGCAACTCTTTGCGGATGGCAACCATCTGGGTGCGCGCGTTGTCGATTTTGGCGCGGTCTTCAGGCTTCAAGATCAACTCGCCCGACTGGATGTTTTCGCGGCGGATCAACTTGTTCAACTCGCCGCGCACGGTGTCGAGTTCCTTTTGCAGCTCCTCTTCCTTGGCGCGGAAGCGGCGCTCGGCGGCTTGGCGGATTTCACGAACCAGATGGAACGGCCGGCTGGAAATGGTGCGCCCGCGCAGTTCGTTCAACGATGCCCCGCCCGAGAGGTTTTCTAACGCGTTGATGATGAAGTCGGTGTTATTGGCGAACGGCACCACCATGCGCTTGCCGAGCAAATCCTGCACGTCGGCCCAAAGCTGATCGTGCAACATGTCCACATCGGCAATGACGATGGCCTGCAAGTCGGATTTCGATTGCGCCAAGTGTTTGGGCTTTAGCTTGCCGTCCTTGTCATCCGGGGGGCCATCAGGGAATGCCGTCTTCACTGGGCCTGTGACCCGCGCCGCCAGCGTTAACGGCTCGGACCCCGCCTTGAAGTTCCGGAACATACCGATGACATCGGGCTGGCCGGCGAACCTTGCGGCATCGATGGCCATGGACCGCATTCCGGTGCGGATCAACGGCGTCATTTGCGTGCCTGCGTCTTTCACCACATCAAGAATGCCGGCGGTGCCCATGTTAATCATCTGTAGGTCCGCCATGGCGGCGTCATCTCGGTCGAAATTGCCGGTCCTGAGTGTCAACCAGCCGACATAATCGGCAATGGCAACCTGCGCGCCGACCCGTACATTGACGCGCCTTGCCGTATCCAAATCACCCGCGACACGTCCCTGGCGCAGTTCCAGCCCCCAGGTTTTCAGGATATCCGCCAAGTCGGAGCGACCCGGTGGCTGCTGGCCGCGTGGCGGCTTATCGACCTCGGCGGCCGGATCGACAAATGCCAGCACCTTGCCGCCACGCATGACGAACTGGTCGATGGCGTATTGAGTTTTCTTGGGCAGCGCTTTGGGATGCACCACCATCAGGATCGAAACATCATCGTCGATCACCGGCACATCGGGCGCGACGGGTTGCACTTCGAAAAACTCGTTGATCTGCTCGATCACCGACCACCGCGGGCGCTGTCCGGCACCCGGCAAGAAGCCGCCGTTGATCGGCAGCGTACTTAAAACGCCGACCACGGTTTTCTTCGGCGACGCCAAAGCCAAAACCAGTTTCGTCAGATCGTATTCGAGGAACGCTTCGCGCTCAGGCGTGAAAAACGCCACCGTCTCATTGTCGTCGGTGGAATTCGAGGCCGCCAGTCCGAAGTACCCGAGATCACCCGACTCGTTCAGCGGAATGCCCGTCAGACCATAGGAAACGGCGCTATCTTCGTCGTCTGAGAAAGGCTCGGGGTTGAACACCTGCAGCCGGAACCGACCTTCGGTCAGATTAGAATACTGCTCCAACAGTTCGCGCACTCGCTCGTAGTAGCGCGCATGCGGAGGGCTCTGTTCACCCAGAATGCCGCTGAAATAGAGGCGCGCAGTGATCGGCTCGTCGACTTTCTCCAACACCTTGCGGGTGCCATCCGAGAGCGTATAGAGGCTACCCTCCGTCAGATCGACCTGTAGCGCGCGGAAAGAATTGTTGGAAAACACATTGATCGCCAAGAACAGCAGGGCGCCTAAGGCAACGGCAATGGCCGTCAGCTTATGGCGATGGGCGGCGCTTTTGTTTTTAGTCGTCATCGCTCAGGCCCCCTTCTTGGCGTCGACCGCCACAACGTTGGCAAACAGGAAGAAGCTGATCAGCGACGCGAAGAAGACCACATCACGGAAATCGATCACCCCCTTGGCGATGGCCCGGAAATGGGTCAGGAAGCTCATGGATGCGACCGTCTCGATCAACACGTCCGGCGCCCATAGCCGGAAGAAGTTCAGCACCATCTCCAGCCCGCTCATGGTGAAGATGAAACAAACCGCAGCGGCAACAATAAACGCGATAACCTGATTTTTAGTCAGCGCCGAAATGCACGACCCAATAGCCAAAAACGCCCCGGCCATGACGAAGCTGCCGATGTAGCTGGCGACAATGACGCCGTTATCCGGATCGCCCAGCACATTGACGGTGATCCACATGGGGAAGGTCAGCGCCAGGGCGATTCCCGAAAACGCCCAAGCCGCCAGGAACTTGCCCATCACGGCTTGGGTGGTGGAGACCGGCAGCGTCATCAATAGCTCGATGGTGCCGGTTTTGCGCTCTTCCGCCCACAGCCGCATGGAGATCGCCGGGATCAAAAGTAGATACAGCCACGGATGATAAAAGAAGAACGACACCAGCGTTGCCTGGTTGGACGAGAAAAACCCACCCACATAGAACGCCAGCGCGCCCATGAGCGCTAAAAAGATGACAATGAATACAT
>JABIPG010000036.1 GCA_018698795.1 Rhodospirillaceae bacterium | reverse complement strand
CTGACCCATTTCCAGCTCCAGGCCGATCTCACCGGCGACCCGTGCCGCCACCTCGAACAATTCCTGCGTACCTTCATGTGCTTGAAAAAGCGGGCGCACGGGTCCAGCCTCCACCTCCAGGCGTACTTCCGGATCCGGCGATTGCAGGCTGCCCATGCGGCGCTGAATGTCTCGGAAGGCGTTATCGCTCGGCGCAACGCACAGCACCTCGGCATGACATTCGGTCGCCACCACGTTGACGAAGGTGCCGCCCTCGACGATGCCGACACGATAAGAGATTTCGTTTTCCTGCTCGGAGAATCCTTCAACGTCTTGGATCAATTGTGCCATGGCGCTGATCGCGCTGCGGCCTGAACCGCCGGGGCGCGCCGCGTGGGCCGGTTTGCCATAGAGATGCAGCTTGTAGCGCAGCACGGCATGGCGACCGGTGACCAAAGCATGATGACGGCCGGGCTCAGGCACCAACACGTACTTACAGGCTTTGGCCTCGCGCTCAATGAGCGCCCGCGTGGCGGGACTGCCGATCTCTTCGTCGGAAATGAACAGGAACGTTACCGGTAAGTTCAAACGCTCTCGCTCGGCAATGAGCGCGTCGAACGCATGGAGCGCCAACACCATGCCGCCCTTCATATCGAGGACGCCCGGGCCGTATAATCGGTCGCCATCTCGGCGCACGGGCAGCGGACCACCCAGAGTGCCGACGAGATGAACCGTATCCAGGTGCCCCAGCACCAAAATCCCCGGTGCCGGATTGTCCCATTGAAAGCGGGCTTTCACGACGTCGCCGGTCGCACCGCCGATCGATATCCGTTCCACCGCAGCGCCGCGCTCGTGCATGGCGGCCTCGGCCAAATCCATCATGGCATTCACCGCAACGACATCGTAGCTCGGGCTTTCAACGCCTGCCCACTCGGCGATCATGGTGGCGATAATTTCGGCGTCTAACATATTGGGTGGGAGGCTCATCAGATCACTCCGCCGCCGGCTGTTGCGCCTCGGCAACTTCATCTTCGACGATGGCATCCAGTATTCTTTGTTTCAAGGCGTCGATCCGTTCTTGTCGATCAATCTTCAGACCGAACACGTCCTTAACATAGAAGACATCGACGACCCGTTCGCCGTAGGTGGAGATCAGCGCGCTGGAAACCTGCAATCCGTCGCCGGTGATTACTGACGTTACGTCGTGCAAAAGCCCCGGTCGATCACGCCCGTTGATCTCGATGACCGTGTGGGTGTTCGATGCGCGGTTATCAATGAGTGCGCGCGGCGGCACTTTAAACACATCGGTACGACTGGTGAATGATTCGTCACGGTCTTTTGCCAGCTCGCGGGCGGGGCGCAACTTGCCCTGGATGGCATCGGCGATGCGGGCCTTGAGACGCGGAAAATCGGAATCAACCGAGAAATTGCCACGCGCGTCATCGTGGATGGCGAAAGTATCAAGCGCCATACCGTCGGTCAGAGTGTGTACCTTCGCGTCGAGGATGTTGGCGTTGAAAAGTGCCATGGCACCGGCGATGGAGGCAAACAACCCCGGATGGTCCGGTGCGTAGACTGTCAGCTCGGCAATGCCTCGATCGGGCCGGTTTCGCAGCTCAATCCGGAACGGCTCACCGGCCTCGCGCGCGGCATGAACCACACTAGCATGGTGTACCAGTGTATCGGTATCGGTGCCGAGCCAGTAGCCATCGTGGCCGAGATCCAGGTAAGCCTGGGCCTCGTCTTCCGGCCAAGCGGAGAGATGCTCAAGCAAGCGCGCTTTGATTCCCAACACCCGTTCGGCACGGCGGGCTTGTGGCGCGCCGCCGCTCAGCAGTTCTTGTGCACGCCAATACAGTTCGCGCAGCAAACCGGCCTTCCAGGTGTTCCAGACGTTCGGCCCGACGGCGCGAATATCGACGACGGTCAAGATCAGCAAAAGCCGCAGTCGCTCCGGCGATTGCACCTCTTCAACAAAATCCGCAATGGCTTTCGGATCGTCCAGGTCGCGCTTAAAGGCGACATTGCTCATCAGCAAATGCTGACGCACCAGCCAAGCAACGGTTTCGGTCTCCCATTCATTCAGGCCCAGGCGGGGGCAAAGCTTGAGTGCGATTTCAGCACCCAGCTCCGAATGGTCACCGCCGCGCCCTTTGGCGATATCGTGCAAAAGCACTGAAGCGTAGAGTGCAGCGCGCGACTGCACTTCCTTGATTACCGAGCAAGCCACGGGGTGATCGTCCAAGAGGTGTTGAGTTTCAATGCCGGCCAAAAGCCCGATGGCGCGGATGGTGTGCTCATCGACGGTGTAGACGTGGTACATGTCGTACTGCATCTGTGCGACGACGCGGCCAAAATCGGGAATAAAACGCCCGAAGACACCGGACTCATTGAGCCGCATTAAGGTTTTCTTGGGGTCCGGGCCAGTCAACATTTCTACGAACAATCGGTTGGCATCAGCGTCTTCGCGCAATGTTCGCCCGACGAGGCCTAAGTTGCTTTTCACTGATCGCAGTGCTCGCGGGTGGATATCGAGGTCATGATGCTGGGCGGCGTGAAACAGTTTGAGGATTTTCAGTGGCTCTTCGCGTAACTCGCGACTGCCCGTGATGGTGACCCGACCACCTTCGACACTGAACCCATCGGCTTGCTTTTTGCCAAACCCGAGGCCCGACAGCCACGCCGAAGCGCTTCGTTTCTTCGTCTGCTGCTCCTCCAATACGGCGCATAGGATACGGGTCAAATCGCCAACATCTTTGGCGGTCAAAAAATAGTGCTTCATGAAACGCTCCACGCCGCGCGCGCCAGCGTGATCCTTGTAGCCCATGCGCCGGCCTAGTTCCTCCTGAACGTTGAAGGTAAGGCGTTCTTCGGGGCGACCCGCCAGGTAATGCAGGTGACAGCGCACGGTCCACAAGAAGTGCTCCGCCTTGGCGAATATTCGGACATCACCCGATGTCAGCACGCCCGCTTCCTTAAGGCCCGCCGCGTCCTCGGCCTGGTAGAGATACTTGGCGATCCAAAACAGTGTCTGCAGATCCCGGAGCCCGCCTTTCCCCTCCTTCAGATTGGGTTCCAGCACATAGCGGGTATCGCCCATGCGGCCGTGACGCTCGTCTCGCTCTCCCAACTTGGCTTCGACAAAAGCAGGTCCCGAACCGTCCACCAACTCGTTGCGGAATCGCTTTTTGAAGGCCTTGGCTAGCTTTTGGTTTCCCGATAGCCAGCGCGCTTCGAGCAAACTCGTGCGGATGGTCAGGTCGTCATTGGCAAGGCGTAACGCTTCATCGGACGACCGTGTCGCGTGGCCGACCTTGAGGCGCAAATCCCACAACATGTAAAGAATGAATTCTACAACCTGCTCGGAATGCGGCGTGAGTTTGTAGGGCAGCAGAAACATCAAATCGATATCGGAATACGGCGCCATTTCGCCGCGGCCATAACCGCCGGTGGCCATCAAGGCCATCTGCTCGCCCATTGTCGGATTGGCGGCAGGATACACACTGACGGTGGCGAATTCGTAGAGCGTGCGCACCACCTGATCGACCAGATATGCCATGGCGCGGGTTGTCTCGGGGCCGTCCGCCTCGCCTTCTTCAAAGCGGCGGCGCACCTCGTCCCAGCCGGTTTGGTGTGCGTCTTTGAATATGTCGAGTACCTGGCCTTGCGTTTTCGGCGTATATCCGGACCACGACACCAGTTCGTCCAAGCGGCTTTTCAGCGCCTTGCGATCGATAATCTTGCGTGGCTTGACAATGTTGGCCATGACAGGCGGCTCCGGGTGCAAAACTCGGTTATACTTATATATGATTGGTTGGTGCGGGTGAAAGGCCGGGACGCAGAAACCTGTCGTCCGACCTTCGTTTAGACCTTGTCCGGTTTGTATGTTTTTCCATCGACTGCAAAGCTCAGATCATCGACCAAGATTGACCATATCCCGATTTGTTGAAGCTACGACGCTTTCGCATTCAAAAGGCTAGAGGTATTGTTTCGGGCACGGAAACTATGAGGCCAGAATGTTGCCAGACCCAGACTTCAACACTGACAGTAAGTTGCTTTCTGAGAATGATCGCGAATTGACGGGCGGTGAGAACGCTTCGGAAGAGGCTTTGTTTGAGTTTCAGGTCCGCACAGCATTTTCGAACCTTCTACCTGTTGTCGTGGGAAATATCGTGAATGCCGCAATCATCGTCGCGGTCATGTACGGTCATGTTTCCGATACGTTGGTTTTGAGCTGGGTCGCAGCGCTTTTGGTTACAGTCGGCGCGCGGGCGGTGTTGTTCAATCGCTTCCAAAACAACCAGCCACATACGCGAACAATCCGGTCATGGGCCGGGTTGTACGCTGCGGGAACAGTTGCATCTGGAGTTATTTGGGGGCTCGCCGGATGGGTATTTGTCGTTCCCGATTTGCCGCACACGCAACTGGTCACAACCATCATTATCGCCGGTATGGTCGCTGGCGCTCTATCAACCTTGCGCACCATGCCGCATTTGTTTGTCGCGTTTGCAGTTTCGGCTGTGTTGCCGTTGATCGTTCGTTTTTTGCTGTTTCAGCACGTCGAGTATGTATTGCTGTGCGGCGCTTTCTCACTGTTTTTGTTGTTGATGTCGATGCAGGCTTTCACGATAAGCCGTCAATTGAGGCTCAGTGAGGCGCGCCGCATCACCAATCTGGCACTTGTCGAAAACCTGCATGCCGCCAAGATCAGTGCCGAAGCCGCCAACGAAGCCAAATCAACTTTCCTGGCAACCATGAGTCATGAGATCCGGACCCCCATGACCGGCGTCATGGGATTTGCCGACGGGCTTTTGGACGATGGACTGCCGGCGGCAAGTAAGGCCAAGGTCGAGCGGATCAAGGAATCGACCCAGGCGCTACTGCAAATCATCAATGAAGTGCTCGATATCTCCAAGCTTGAAGCCGGCAAGATGGAAATTGAAAACCTGGACTTCAATTTGCCATCTCTTTTAGAGAACGTGATGTCTCTGTTCCAGGGCGGCGCTCAGAACACCGTAAGTATCGAGATGGAACTCGATGACAGGTTGCCGGCAGCCATCCACGGTGATCCGTCGCGCTTGCGCCAAGTGCTGCTCAACTTAGTTGGAAACGCTGTCAAGTTCACGAAAGAAGGGCAAATTAGGGTTCTGGCTGAACGAGACCGGGAAGCATTGCGCTTCTCCGTTACCGACACAGGGATCGGAATTGGTGCAGAAACGCTGCCGAAGTTGTTCTCGGATTTCACACAAGCGGATAGTTCCATTTCCCGCGAGTTCGAAGGCACCGGGTTGGGGCTTGCGATCTGCAAACGGTTGATCGAATTGATGGGTGGTGAAGTCGGCGTTGAAAGTGAATTGGGGGCCGGTAGCACGTTCTGGTTTACGCTGCCTTATGTGCCGGCCAAGTCAGACACCATCGAATTTGAAGCGTCAGGCGGCGGTTCAACCCAAGAGGTGTTGATGGTGCAGCCATTGCACATTCTTGTTGCGGAAGACAATGAGATCAATCGGATGATCATCGCCGAAACGCTACACGCTTTCGGCCATAGTTTCGAGATGGTCAATGACGGCGAAGAAGCTGTTGAAGCCCACACGAAGGGCGATTACGACCTGATTCTTATGGACATTCGCATGCCAAAGGTTTCCGGCCCGGATGCAACACGGATCATCCGTCGGATGGGCGCCGACAAGAAAACAATCTCGATCGTCGCGCTGACTGCGGACGCTATGGTTGAACACCGTAAACGTTATATCGAAGCGGGCATGAACGCGGTGGCGACCAAGCCAATTGATCGGGTCGAATTGGCCATGGCGATCAATGATGCCACGGGGCAAAAGATCCACACCTTTCAGGACGCGAAGGATGGTCCGCCGTCTTCGGATCCGTCAGACAAACCCGACGAGCCTGATCAAGCGGATAACCCGGCCATCAATGATTTTCTAGCCGAGATCGAGTCGCTTTCGGATCAAGGCGAACATCGTTAGATGGCCCAGAGGGGCCGCTTTTTGAGCCGCCGCCGAAGACAGCCAAAGCAGACTTGGACTTGATTCATCACGGTACCCCGTGATGCGCTTTGGCGTGGCCGCACATTAGAATCATACAAAACCCCCTTGACACGAGATCATAGTTTTTGATAGCGTCTCGTTATTAGATACGATGTATCGCTAGTCGATACACTAAAAAAGCAATTTTTACCAACCAAGGAGATGAAGTCATGCATGTGCCGGTGGCGATTGTGGGGGCAGGCCCGTCAGGCTCCCTATTGGCGTGGATCCTGCGGCAACGCGGGATCGATAGTATTGTTTTGGAGTCGCGTAGCCGTGAGTATGTGGAAAGCCGCATCCGTGCCGGCGTGATGGAGCAGAACGCTGTCGACCTAATGGTCAAATCCGGTATTGGCGACCGCCTGATGAAAGAGCGGTACTATCATAATGGTGTCGGTATCGGTTATAAAAACGAGCATCATTTTATCAATTTCGATGAGCTGATCGGTATCGGCGTAACCGTTTATGGTCAGTCTGAGGTGACCAAAGATTTGCTCGGCGGACTTGCGAACGAAGGCCACAACGTCCTCTATGAAGCCCCCGTGACCGCAGTAGAGGACCACCATACCAACAAGCCGAAAGTAAAATATACGCACGAAGGCGTAGAGAAAGAGCTGACCGCCGATTTCGTCATCGGTTGCGACGGGTTTCATGGCGCGTCCAGAAAATCAATCCCGGCAGCGGACATCATCACGCATGAAAAGGTGTATCCGTTTGGATGGCTCGGTATTCTTTGCAAATCCCCGCCGATGCTCGATGTGGCGCTTTTTTCCCACCATCCCAATGGCTTTGCACTGGTGAGCATGCGCTCGGATACCATTTCGCGGCTGTATCTCCAGTGTGCACCAGACGAAGACGCCTCGAAATGGTCGGACGAGCAGATTTGGGACGAATTGGATGTTCGCGTCGGCACGGATGATTTCAAGGTCAACCGCTGTGAGATATTCGAAAAGGATGTGGCTCCGTTGCGGAGTTTCTTCTCGGAACCCATGCGGTACGGAAACATGTTCCTGGCCGGTGATGCATCACACATCGTGCCGCCGACCGGTGCCAAAGGACTGAACTCCGCGTTTGCGGATATCAGCGTCTTGTCGGCGGGCCTTATCCGTCACTTCAAGAACGACGATTCGTCCGTCCTGGAGAAATATGCGGAAGTGGCCCTTCGCCGCAACTTACTGACGCAGCGATTCTCTTGGACCAACACGGCGATGTACCACATCTTCCCGGGCAGCAGTTCCTTTGACCGGCGTATGCAAGAATCACAGATCGAAACGCTGATATCCGACGAATTGACGCAGACCGTTTACGCGAAAGCGCATACCGGTCTGCCGTTCGAGTATTGGCCGGAGCTCTAAGATATGTTCGGTGCGGGACACACGGCATCACCAATCACGAACCTGGCCATGCGCGGCGGCAACCTAGTCGCCGCGCCAGCCCAGGTTCCGGGACGCCTGACGTCCGGCCTCAATGACATGGCTGACCAACTCTTTCGGTGGGTCGGCGGGTACGTGCTGAACCGAACCGACGATGGCGATAGCACCGGCATAGGTGCCGTCGTGGAAGAATACCGGCGCGGCAACGGCATTGACGCCGACCACGGCCTCTTCGGGCACGATCGTCCAACCCCGGGCACGGGCTTCGTCGACGCGGGTCGGCAGTTTGTTTGGGTCGGTGATGGTATGCGGCGTCTCGGACTCGAACGTCTCGTCACCAATCTCGTCCCAATACTCCTCCGGGCCGAACGCAAGCGATATATGGCCGAGCGACGAGGAGTTCAGATTGAACGTGGTGCCGGGACGGAATGTGTACTGCACGGTGGTCGTGCCAAGCACGAAGTCGATGATCGTCGCCTTGCCATCGATCACCGGTGCAAAGACAGACGTTTGGCCCGTTTGGTCACGCAACGCCTCCAACGCGGGGCGGACCGCCGGGGTCAATTCGACATTATCGCCGACAACCTTAGCCAACAGGTGCAGACGCATGCCGATACGGTCTTTCTTGGTCTCCGGATTGTGCGAGACATAGCCGAGGTGGCGCAGCGTTTGAAGATGGCGAAAGGCCCGTGCCTTGGTGATGGAAAGATTGCGGGCTATTTCCGAAACGCCTTTTTCGCCGCCGCTGGCGGCGAGGCATTCAAAAATGCGCATCGTCAACGCGACCGATTGAATGACTTGTCCGTCGATTTCCTCGGGCATGGCACCCCTCCGGTAAGGTTCATTCGCAAAACAGCCCAAAATCTAATTGTATTGTATAACGAAACAAGATTTCGTCAAACGAAACAACAAACTTGCCGTTTTTGTCGCCGGCAAACTCTCATCCACTCAACCATCCAGATATAAGGTGCATAAAGTCATGAGCAAGGACAGCGATCATATTCCCGGCACATTCGTTTTTACGGGCAAGCGCTCGCAGCAAGGACTGAAACTCAACCGCTTCGCCTATTCCCTGCACGAGGCCAAGAACCGAGAGGCGTTCAAGGCAGATCCGGACGGCTACATGGATAGCTGCGGGCTTTCCGATTGGGAAAAGCAGAAGATCAGGGAGAAAGACTTCAAAGCCTTGATCGAGGAAGGCGGCGGCAGCATCTACATGCTGATCAAAATCGGTGCCGTTACCGGTGACGGGCTTGCCGACATGGGCGCACAACAGCGCGGCGAGACTAAAGAGGAATTCGTGAAGACCCGCAACGTGCCGCTGCGGCAGAACATGTAGTTGAAACAGAAAAACTAGAGAGGAATTGGAAAATGGGAAAACTCGTTGCTGGCGTCGGTACGTCCCACGTCCCATCCATAGGTGTCGCCTTCGATCAAAAACAGCAGGACGCGGAGGAGTGGAAACCGCTTTTTGACGGCTACAAACCGGTCAAAGCCTGGCTGAAAGAGGCGGGTATTACGCATGCCATCGTCATCTATAACGATCACGGAACCGACTTCTTCTTTGACAAGTGTCCTACGTTTGCCATGGGTGCGGCCGATGAATACCCGATCGGCGACGAGGGTTGGGGCATCCGTGACCTTCCGTCGGTCAAGGGGGACGCTGACTTTTCTTGGCATTTGGCGAATTCCTTGATCATGGAAAGCGAGTTCGACCTGACCATCTGTCAGGAGATGGTGATGGACCACGGCCTGTTGGCGCCACATCCGCTGTTGTTCGATCACGAACCGGACTGGAGCGTCAAAACCGTGCCTTTCCATGTCAACGTGCTGCAGCATCCACTGCCGACGCCGAAACGGCTTTGGAAGCTCGGTCAAGCCATGAGGTTGGCGGTCGAGTCGTACCCTGAAGATGCGCGTGTCGTGATCCTCGGCACCGGCGGGTTGTCCCACCAGTTGCATGGGGACCGCTTCGGCCACATGAACGAGAAGTGGGACCGGGAGTTCCTGGACCTTCTCGAAGGCGACCCTGAAAGCCTCCTCGACATTCCCCACGACGTGTGGATGGATCGAGGCGGCGCCGAGTCGGTCGAGATGATGATGTGGTTGACCATGCGTGGCGCCTTGACACCGAAGGTCAACGAGATCCATCGCAACTACTACCTGCCGATGCTCACGGGGATGGGCTTGACGCTCATGCAAGACGCGGCGGCCCAGGCAGCTTGATGCGCCCAAGAGGCAAACCCGCATTTATATGATAACGAGCGCCTGAAGATGGGGGCCTCACAACGGAGGAGAGAAAAGATGATCATCAAGAATGGAATAAAATTAGCTGTAGCTGGGGCAGTTGCCCTGAGCGCGGTGTCGTTCGTATCGACCGATGCCTCTGCCACGGAACTACGCCTAGCCTACTTCATGGGATCGAAACACCCCATGAACAAGTTCGTGTTTACGCCATTTGGTAAAAAACTGGCCGAAGTGTCGAGCGGCAAGCTAACCGTAAAACAGTTCCCCGGTGGCGCCCTGAACTCGTCGCCGCCGAAGCAATACTCGATCCTGATCAAGGGGGTTGCCGATGTGGCCTTTGCGCTACCCGGTTATACGTCCCAGCTATTCCCGATTTCCAATGTCGTTACGATCCCTGGCGTTGCCAACAGCGCACTGGACGGCACCAAGAAACTGGCCAACGCCATGGACCTCATCAGGCCCGAAATCAAAGCCAAGATTCTGGCGATGTGGGCCAACCAGCCGCCGATCCTGCTGACCAAGAACAAACCGGTTCGCAAGCTGGAAGACTTGAAGGGCATGAAGATCCGCGTGACCGCTAAAACGAACGTCCCGTTCATCGAAGCGCTGGGCGCCAGTGCCGTGTCGCAGCCCGTTTCGGTCATCAACCAAAATCTGCAAAACGGCGCGATTGACGGGATTTTGATCGACCCCAGCGCCATTCGGTCGTTCAAGCTTTATGAGCCGGCGAAATATCTGACCATCGGCATTCCCGGGTCGGGATCTGCGTTCACTTTGTTGATGAACAACAAAGTCTATAACGGCATGAGCGACCAAGAGAAGGGTTGGGTCGATGCTGCCAGTGGCAAATGGCTCAGCGAAAGCGGTGGTAGCGGTTATGACAAAGCTGCTGCGGGCGGCATGAAAATATCGAAGGAAAAGGGCGTCGAGATTATCCAGTTGCCGGATTCCGAGATCGCTCGATTCCGCGATGCTATGAAACCCGCAATGGATAAATTTGCGGCCTCGAAATTCAAAGGCGGATTGACCGGCGCGGCAGTCATCAAAGCCATGAAAGGTATGTAACAACAAGCGACGCCTTAAAGGTGCGCAATAAAATCCTGTCTCAAACCAACTTTGAAAGCCGTGGATGAACCGTCCACGGCTTTTTTTATTTCTCTCTTATTCTTCCTGGACCAACCGCTTCAGCGAATAGACGAAATCGAGTGCTTCGCGCGGAGTCATTTCGTCGGGCGCCACGTTGGTGACGGCGCGGTCCACCGCGCTTGGTCCGCTTGGAGCTGTGCTCGGCGCGGGGGTTTGGTTCGGCGCGGCTTGAAACAACGGCAAATCGTCGGCCAGGTCGTGCAAAGATGATGATGTTTCGTCGGCTTCGAGTGTTTTCAACACAGCCTCGGCGCGCGCCACAACACCACCCGGCAGGCCCGCCAATTGTCCCACATGAATCCCGTAGGAGCGATCGGCTGCACCTACAGTAACCTCATGCAAAAACACAACCTCGCCCTTCCATTCCTTGACCCTCATGGAGTGGCATCGGAGTTGTTCCAACGTCCCGGCCAGCGCCGTCAATTCGTGGTAGTGAGTGGCGAAAAGCGCGCGGCATTGGTTGTGCTCGTGCAGGTATTCGACCACCGCCCAAGCAATGGAAAGCCCGTCGTAGGTGGCCGTGCCGCGCCCGATTTCGTCCAAGATCACCAGTGCGCGGTCGCCAGCTTGATTGAGGATGGTTGCGGTTTCGACCATCTCAACCATGAAGGTTGACCGGCCGCGCGCCAGATCATCGGCAGCGCCGACGCGCGAAAACAATCGGTCGACGATGCCGATGCGCGCCTCATCCGCCGGCACAAACGATCCCATTTGCGCCATCACCGCAATCAGCGCGTTCTGACGCAAGAAGGTGCTTTTACCCGCCATGTTGGGGCCGGTCAGCAGCCATAGACGCCCGGGGTCATCATCAACGGCCTCGTTGGTGAGGCTGGTGGAGTCGTTGGGGTCGCTAGGATCGGCGAAACGGCAATCGTTGGCCACGAAGGCAGCGCCCGAAACCTCAAGTGCCGCTTCCACAACCGGATGGCGACCGCCGGCCACATCGAAGGCGCGGCTGCCATCAACGGTCGGGCGGACATAACGCCGAGTGACGGCCAACTCAGCCAGGCCCGCAGTAACGTCGAGTTCCGCCAGCGCATCGGCGGCCAGTGCGATCGCCGTGCCTTCGCCCGCGACCTGTTCGATCAGCTCATCGAACAATTCCAACTCCAATGCCAGTGCGCCGTCGGCGGCCTTGGCGATGCGGCTTTCCAATTCGCTCAGTTCCACAGTGGTAAAGCGCATCGCATTGGCCATGGTCTGGCGATGGATGTAGGGGCTGTCGACGCCTTCGGAACTCCGAGGCCCCCCACCGACCCCTCCCGGCATTTTATCCGCTTGGCGCGCCGGCACCTCAATGAAATAGCCGAGCACGTTGTTGTGCTTGATTTTCAGGCCTTGCAGGCCAGTGTCAGCAACGTAGTCCGCCTGTAGCCCGGCAATCAGTTTGCGGCTTTCATCGCGCAGCGCCACCATTTCATCCAGGCCACCGGAAAAGCCGCGCCGGATAAAACCGCCATCGCGTGCATTCATTGGCAATTCTTCACCAAGTGCGCGACCAAGTTGATCAATCAGTCCGTCATGCCGGCCGAGCATGCGTTGTGCCTCGGCCAACAACGACGGCAGATCCGCCAGGGTATCACTTGTAGAAGCCGTCTGCAGCAGATCGCGGGCCTGATGCGCGCGGGACAATCCGTCGCGCACGGCGGCGAGATCGCGCGGTCCGCCGCGGCCCAGAGTCAGGCGGGAAAGCGCGCGGGCCATGTCCGGGCATTTGGTCAACGTCTCTCGGATATCCTCACGCAGGCGCTCGACCCCGACGAGTGCGGAAACGGCGTCTAACCGGTGGCCGATGGTGAGCGGGTCGGTCAACGGCTGCGCCAACCGCGTCGCCAACAACCGTGCGCCCGGGCCGGTCACTGTGCGATCCATGACGGATAGCAAGCTGCCTTGGTGTGCGCCGGAAAGTGTGCGGATCAGCTCCAGATTGCGCCGTGTCGCCGCATCAATGCCCATGACGGCGCCTGCGGTCATGCGCACGGGCGCATTGAGACGCGGTAGTTTACCCTTTTGCGTGAGTTCAATGTAATCGACCAACGCACCAGCAGCGGCCACTTCTGCGCGGCCAAACTCGCCAAAGCCATCCAGCGTCGCTACGCCGAACAGACTTTCCAAGCGCTTGCGGCCATTGGTGGAATCGAAGCGCGCAGCGGGTAGCGGTGTCAGGCGATCATTGATCATTCCCAATGTCTCGGAGAGATCGCTCGCCTGTAGCAGCACGTCGGGTACCAGGACCTCACCCGGCTCCAGCCTGGCCAGCGCCGCATCCAGATCGGCGGCGGCCAGCGGCTGCACGCTAAAAGCACCGGTGGAAACGTCTATCCAAGCAAACCCAAGCTCATCCTGAGCGCGGGCGACAGCAGCTAGGTAATTGTGGCGGCGCGCATCCAATAAAGTATCTTCGGTCAGAGTGCCCGGCGTGACGACGCGCACCACGTCGCGGTTGACCACGGATTTCGATCCGCGCTTTTTAGCTTCAGCCGGGTCTTCCGTTTGCTCACAAACGGCGACCCGAAAACCTTTGCGGATCAGTCGGTTCAAGTAGGTCTCATGGCTATGCACTGGCACCCCGCACATGGGGATGTCTTCACCCAGATGTTTGCCGCGCTTGGTCAGCGCAATATCCAGCGCGGCGGCGGCTTTGACGGCGTCGTCGAAGAACATCTCATAGAAATCGCCCATGCGATAAAACAGCAGACAATCATCATAGTCGGCCTTCAGCCCCAGAAACTGCACCATCATTGGTGTGACGGCATCGGTTTTGGCCGGGGACTCAGGTGACACAGGCGTGGCAGATGTTTGCGGCAATGGCGCTTTACTCTTCGGATTGCATCGGCAAAAGTAACTTAACAGGCTCGGTTGGCCATAGAAAGATCGAGCCTCAGCAAGAACGCAAGCCCTGGGAGCAGAAATGACTGGCACCGAATCCGCGCCGGCCCGTGAAGTGGCCCGTGAAGTTGTAGGCGTACTGAAAACCCGCACCGCATTCGAATCCGCTGTTGCCGCACTGGCTGATGCCGGCATCGGCAGTGGCCGTTTGAGTGTACTCAGTTCTCATGAATCATTGGCCGCAGCCGGCGACGAAGGCAAGCCCTGGCGCGATGTGCTAACGGCTCTGGTAGGCGAGGTCAAATACGAAGGCCCGCTGGTGGCATCGGGTTTGATTGTGCTGGCCGGCGGGCCTACAGCACTGGCATTGGCCAGCGTGATCGGCGCCGCAGTCGGCGGCGTGGCATTAAAAGAGCTTATCGACGAGGTCTCCGCCAAGCCTCATACCGAAGACTTCGCACGCGCCGTAGAGGCCGGCAGCATCATTCTTTGGGTGCGGGTCGATGACAGCGATATGGAAAACCGGGCGACGGAAATTTTGATATCCGAAGACGCCGAAAACGTACATGCCGAGCCCGTCAAAGGCTGAACGCATTTAGATTTAAATCTGGGAAGCGAAGATTATGAGCGACACTGGCGATCAAATGATGGAGCAAGAGGCGCTGCGCATGCACGCCAAGAAACCGGCGGGCAAGGTGGAGATTCATGCCACCAAATCGCTGACCACGCAGCGCGACCTGACGCTCGCCTACTCCCCCGGCGTCGCCGCGCCTTGCATGGAAATCCATCGCGACCCGGATTTGGCCTACGAATATACAGCTATCGGCAATCTGGTCGCCGTCGTCTCCAATGGCACCGCAGTGCTTGGGCTCGGCAATATCGGGGCATTCGGCGCCAAGCCGGTGATGGAAGGCAAGTCCGTCCTATTTAAGCGTTTCGCCGATGTCGACGGCATCAACGTCGAGGTGCACTCAGAGGACGTCGATGAAATCGTCGAGGCCGTCAGGCTGTTCGGTCCCAGTTTTGGCGGTATCAATCTCGAAGACATCAAGGCGCCCGAGTGCTTCATCATCGAGCAACGCCTTCGCGAATTGATGGATATCCCGGTATTTCACGACGACCAGCACGGTACCGCGATCATTACCGCCGCCGGACTGATCAACGCCCTGCAACTGACAGGTCGCAAGATCGAAAGCACCAAGCTGGTCGTCAATGGCGCCGGTGCTGCGTCCATCGCCTGCGCCGAGTTGTTCGTCAACATGGGCATGCCGCGCAAAAATATCGTCATGTGCGATTCCAAGGGTGTCATCTACAAGGGCCGCAAGGACGGCATGAACCAGTGGAAATCGGCTTACGCGTCATCCACCAAAGCACGCACACTGGGCGAAGCGCTCGACGGTGCGGATTGTTTCGTCGGGTTGTCGGTCGGCGGCGCCGTCACCCAAGACATGCTCAAGACCATGGCCGACAAGCCGCTGATTTTTGCTATGGCCAACCCGGACCCGGAAATCACCCCGGAAGATGCCCGCGAAGTACGGCCTGATGCGATTATTGCCACCGGGCGTTCCGATTATCCGAACCAGATCAACAATGTGTTGGGCTTCCCGTATATTTTCCGAGGTGCACTGGATGTGCGTGCGTCGACCATCAACGACGAAATGAAAATCGCCGCCGCCCACGCGCTCGCCGAATTGGCGCGCGAGGACGTGCCCGATGAGGTTGATGCGGCTTATGCCGGCTCGCACCTGCGCTACGGACCCGATTATCTTATTCCCGCACCATTCGATCCGCGCCTGATCACCGCCGTTCCCAGGGCCGTGGCACAGGCGGCCATGGATTCAGGCGTTGCCCGCCGCCCGATCATCGACATGGATGCCTACACGGCGGAACTGTCGGCGCGCCTGAGCCCAACGGTCGGCACCCTGCACGAAATTTTTGATGCCGTACGGTCTGAGCCAAAACGCGTCGTTTTCGCCGAGGGCGAGGAAGAAAAAAGCATCCGCGCCGCGCATGCCTTCCAACAAGCGGGCTACGGCTCGGCGGTATTGGTCGGACGCGAAGAACGCGTGCGTGAAACCATGGAGCGGTTGGGCCTGCCCGAAGACGCGGGATTGGAAATCACCAACTCACGCCTTTCCGACCAAATGGACGCCTACACCGACCGCCTTTACGGTCGCCTGCAGCGCAAAGGCTATCTGCATCGCGATTGCGTGCGTATGGTCAAGCGCGACCGCAACGTATTTGGCGCCTTGATGGTCGAGGGCGGTGATGCGGACGCCCTGGTCACTGGCCTGACGCGCAGCTACCACACGGCGCTCACCCAGATATCGCGCGTGCTGGATCCGGCGCCGGGTTCACAGGTGTTCGGCCTATCGCTGGTGATGCGGGGTGGCCAAACGCTGTTTGTATCCGACACCGCCGTGCACGAAGTTTTAACACCCGAGCAGATTGCCGACATCGCGCAGCAAACCGCCGACGCGGCCAGGCATCTGGGTCATGAACCGCGCGTTGCATTGATATCCTATGGCAACTTCGGCCATCCTGAGTTGCCGCGGGTCGAGCCCGTGCGCGATGCCGTGAAGGTCTTGGATAGCCGCGGCGTTGATTTCGAATACGACGGTGAAATGACCGTCGAAGTGGCGCTCAACCCATCGGTACGAGAGAACTATCCGTTCTGCCGCCTGACGGGGTCAGCCAATGTGCTGATCATGCCCAGCCTGCATACATCTCAAGTCGGCACGCAGCTCTTGTCTCAGATTGGCGATTGCACGGTGTTGGGGCCGATCCTTTTGGGCTTGGAAAAACCGGCGCAAATCGTGCCCATGGGCACGACGGTTTCCGACATGGTCAATCTGGCGGCACTTGCCGCGCACGCAGCGCGCGACTGAGCCGGCGTTCCGGTTTCTATAGATCATGGCGCCGCCGCTGTTATTGCTATCGGGCATCGGGCTCGGGTTCGGTGGTGAGCCGCTGCTTACTGGCGCTGAATTATCCGTCATGCCGGGCCAGCGGCTGTGTCTGGTGGGGCGCAATGGATCGGGCAAATCGACGCTGCTGAAAATCGCCGCCGGCATGGTCGAGGCTGACGAAGGCGAGCGCTTTGTACAACCAGGCACCACGGTTCGTTACCTATCGCAAGAACCCGACCTCGCCGGGTTCGACACCACCCGCGCCTACGCCGAAGCCGGCATGGGGCCAGGCGATGATCCGTACCGCGCGCAATATTGTTTGGAACATCTGGGGCTCACGGGTGACGAAGACCCCGGCGTCTTGTCGGGCGGCGAGAAACGCCGCGCCGCGCTGGCGCGGGTGTTGGCGCCCGAGCCCGATATCTTGCTTTTAGATGAGCCCACCAACCACCTGGACTTGCCGGCTATCGAGTGGCTGGAAGAAACGCTTCGGCACAATCGTGCCGCTATGGTGCTGATCAGCCATGACCGGCGGTTTTTGGAGGCCTTATCCGATAGCGTGCTGTGGTTGGATCGCGGCGCCACCAACCGGATGGACAAGGGCTTCGGTGCTTTTGAGGCCTGGCGCGACGATTTCATTGAGCAAGAGAACACCGAGCGCCACAAGCTCGACCGTAAGATCGTCCGCGAGTTGCATTGGCTGCACCGGGGCGTGACGGCGCGGCGCAAACGCAATATGGGCCGTCTGCGCGCGCTGAATGTGTTGCGCCAACAGCGCAGCGACCAACGCCAACAGGTCGGCAGCGTCAACATCGCCGTGGGCGAGACCGAGAAATCAGGAAAGCGCGTGATCGAGGCGAAAGGAATTGCCAAAAGCTATGATGGTCGCGCCGTGGTGCAGGACTTCTCCACCCGCATCCTGCGCGGCGACCGGGTCGGCATCATCGGCCCCAATGGGGCGGGTAAGACAACGCTACTGAATATGTTGACCGGCACGCTTTCGCCGGACACGGGCAGCGTGAAAATGGGCACGACACTTGAAATGGCGACGCTTGAGCAATCCCGCGAATCGCTCGCCCCTCATGTTTCCTTGCAAGACGCGCTAACCGGCGGCAGCGGCGATAGCGTCACCGTGGGCGGCCAACAACGCCATGTGATCGGTTACATGAAGGATTTTTTGTTTGCGCCGGAACAAGCGCGCACCGCCGTCTCAGCACTTTCCGGTGGCGAGCGCGGGCGGTTAATGCTAGCCCGCGCGCTGACCCGGCCGGCCAATCTTTTGGTCTTGGATGAACCCACCAACGATCTGGATCTGGAAACGCTGGATTTACTGCAAGAGATGCTGGCGGATTTTGACGGTACCGTCATTTTGGTCAGCCACGACCGTGATTTCCTTGACCGCGTAGTGACATCGACCATTCATTTCGAAGGCGATGGCCGATGGGTCGAATACGCTGGCGGCTATAGCGATATGTTGGCGCAACGCGGCGAACTGGCAACCGCGGAAGCGACATCCTCAAAGCCCGGAAAGAAGGCAAAATCGAAAGGCGCCGCATCGCAGAATAAAAAATCCGGCAAGCTCTCTTATAAAGACAAGCACGCCCTCGAAACCCTGCCTGACGCCATGGCGAAGATGGAGGCCGAAGCCGCCGGGCTGCAGAATACCCTTGCCGACCCGGGCTTCTACACACACGACCCCAAGGCATTCGAGCAAGCAACAGCACGGCTGGGCGCTGTCACCCAAGACCTTGCCCAAGCAGAAGAAGAATGGCTACGCCTAGAAATGCTGCGCGAGGAGTTGGAGGGTTAGGGGCTGGTTTTAGGGAGAAATGGCGGAGCGACAATCCGCCTGGACACAAGTATATTGTATTGAAAACGCGTTAGAAAATTAAGATCATTTTTTTAAAAACATACAAATCAAAAAATAAACAATGATACCCTTGCCATGCATCTAGATATGGCCGAAGACATTCGCAATTATTATTTCTATGCTCACGAAAAACCGGCAATAGAGGTTAAAATGACCAAAGACATTACAATGGATTTGATGCGCGAAATTGATCAAGCGTATTCAAGCCACGACCCTGATGCAATCGCAGCAACCTTCACGCCGGATGGTATTTTTGATAATGCATCGGGTTCGGAAGTTTACGGTCGTCGCTATTCGGGACGCGATGAAATTCGCGGATACTTCGAGACGCTTTTTGCAACCACCTCGAATGTGAAGTGGGCAAAGTCTGATATTCGCATAGCGGGTCACAAAGTTTACGCCGAATGGTTGCGGACTGCGACCAATGCCGACGGTGTGGAGCAGGCTTGGCAGGGCATGGACGTTTATACGTTCGAGGGCAATCTAGTCGCCAAAAAAGACACCTACATAAAGGTCGTGCTGCCGAGCGCATAAGTGACGGACTTAGTTCCGTCGCAGGCGTTTTATTCAGATTAAATGTTAGGTCGCCAATTGCAGCCCCTTCGTTTGATTGCTTTGGTTTGATGCCAGAAAGGGAATCGATCTATAGGGGCCAAAGTCTCGCTTGGCATTTAACTAGACAGGTGTGTTGTGGCTTACATTACGTCATTGGAATGAAATCATTGAGAAAGCAGAAAACCCTAGAATTCATGCGGCATTCGTGGAGTTTTTGGGAATGGACCGGGAAGGAAATGGCGGAGAGACAGTCCGCCAATATAGTGTAAAACGCAGAGCAATAATGGTCCACAGAAGCGGCTGCGTATCGCAGTTGTAGCGGAGTAAAATTCCGCCAGTTTGTGTCCTTCGTATTATCGGAGGGCGGGAGATGTATTCTGTGG
>JABIPG010000246.1 GCA_018698795.1 Rhodospirillaceae bacterium | reverse complement strand
CGTCGCCGCCCTCAATCTCGGCAATGGCGCGGGCTTTACGAAGCCCCGCCGCCACATCGTGCACGACGTCGGCATCGATTGCGGCGAAATCGGTATTTCGCGTCACCACAATGTTGGCTCGGCCCGGCAGCGCACAGCCGATGGACTCGTAGGTCTTACGGCCCATGATCACCGGCGCGCCCATGGTCACTTGCTTGAAATAGCGAAGATCGGCAGAGATATGCCACGGCATGCCGCCTTCGAGCCCAATGGCGCGGTTGTCCGCCATGGCGACAATCAACGACGTTCTGATCATACGGCGATCGGCGCGGGGATGGAGGGCTGGGGTTCGTAGCCGACAAGCTCAAAATCTTCAAACTTGAAGGCGAAGATATCGGTAACATCGGGGTTGATGCGCATGGTCGGCAGTGCCGTCGGCGTGCGGGTGAGTTGCAGGTCGGTCTGCTCCAGGTGATTGGCGTAAATGTGCGCATCAGCCAAGGTGTGGACAAATTCACCGGGCTCAAGCCCCGTCACCTGGGCGATCATCATGGTCAGCAAAGCATAGGAGGCAATGTTGAACGGTACGCCCAGAAAAATATCACAGCTTCGCTGGTAAAGAAGGCACGAGAGCTTCCCGTCGGCGACATAGAACTGAAACAGACAATGACACGGCGGCAGCGCCATCTTGTTGACCTCAGCCACATTCCACGCCGAAACAATGTGACGCCGCGAATTGGGGTTGGATTTGATATCCGCAACCACCTTCGCGATCTGATCAATAGTGCCTCCATCCGGCGTCGGCCACGATCGCCACTGGTGACCGTAGACCGGGCCCAGTTCACCGTTCTCATCAGCCCATTCATCCCAAATACTGACGCCATGGTCATTGAGGTATTTGATGTTGGTATCACCGGCCAGAAACCACAAAAGCTCGTGGATGATCGACTTCAGGTGCAGTTTTTTGGTGGTCAGCACGGGAAACCCAGCGCTCAGGTCGAAGCGCATCTGATGGCCGAACACGCTGTGCGTGCCGGTGCCGGTACGGTCGCCCCGGAACGTACCGGTTTCGCGCACATGGCGCAGGAGATCTAAGTATTGCTGCATGGCGTCAGTTTAGCCCGCCCGTTCGGGTGCTCCAAGCGCTTGCCTGGAGGTAATCTCGTGAATCGTTTATAGTCTTCTAAATCAATTGCTTGCGGATACGAACATGAAAAACCTATTCCTCGCGCTCGGCGCTTCGGCGGTGCTGATTGGCACGCCGATTCTCTCCCCCCCTCAGGCGCAAGACAAAACCCGCCCCATCGCCAACCTGCAAGCGCAGGGCTGGAAGGTGATCCATAAATCGGAAGAGAAAAAAGAACTTCCGGGCGTCGCCCCCTACCAGGATCTGAAGCGCATCGTTCAAGTGATTCATTACCGGTTGGAGAAAGGTGACGGCTTGATGATCTGTGAAGCCACTTACGATTCCCAGCGCGAGCGCTACGACGAAACCTGCCGGTCGGGCAGCCACTGATGGACGGCGATCGCGTTACCATTTCGGCCGAAGACCTGAAAGCTCTCGCCATCCGTGCCTTCGTGCGTGCGGGCTTTGGCCAGCACGATGCCGATACCACCGCCGAGATTTTGATCACCACCGATCTCATGGGCATCAGCACGCACGGCGTGCATCGGCTGGACCAATATCTGAAACGCATCGACGCCGGCGTCGTCCCGGCCCAGCCCGACATCAAGGTCATCGACAAGGCTGCTTCCATCGCGGTTGTTGACGGCGGCGGCGGCCAGGGCCAGGTAGTCGGCGCACGGGCGCTGGAGACCGCCATCGTCAAGGCCATCAAGTCCGGTATCGGGTTTGTCAGCGTTGGCAACTCCAACCACTTCGGCGCCATGGCGCCCTATGGTTTCGCGGCGACAGTGGCCGGATTGATCCTGGTTTCAGGCACCACGGCGTCTCCGTCCATGATGCCGTTCGGCGGTCGCGACTTGCGCCTTGGCAACAACCCTATTGGCTTTGCCGCTCCCAACAAATCAGGCGCGCCGTTTTTGCTGGATATGGCCCTGAGCGTCGCGGCACGCGGCAAAATGCGCAAGCTGCGCGACACCGGCGAGGCCATGCCCCTGGGCTGGGCGCTGGATGCGGACGGCCAACCGACCACAAACCCACAAGCCGGCCTCGATGGCTTTATCCAGTTTATCGGCGGCCACAAAGGCTACGGCATGGCGCTGGCGGTGGATATTCTCTCAGGCGTGCTATCGGGCGGGCGTTTCCTTGATGACGTCGGCGATATGTGGGCGGAGAAAGAGCCCCAAGGCGTCAGCCATTTTTTCCTCGCCATTAATCCCGCCGCCATTCTCGAGCGCGAAGAGTATGACGCACGCATGGCGGCGTTTTGCGCCAAGGTCAAATCATCTGCGCCGTTCGATGCGGCAGGTGAGGTGTTATTACCGGGCGAAATCGAATACCGCACCATGGAAGCACGGCGACTCGACGGCATTCCGCTGACGGCCGAATTGCTGCAATCCGTTCGGACCTTGGCCGGAGACTAACATGGTGCGCTTTGTCGTCAGTCGATTGACGGAAAGCCTGGTGGTGCTACTGGTGATGTCATTCGTCATCTACGGCCTGATTGGGTTGATGCCGGGCGACCCCATTGATGAAATGATTGCCGCCAACCCTAAGCTGACATCGGACGACGTGGCGCGGCTTAAAACTTTGCACGGCCTCGATAAGCCGCTGCTCGAACGCTACGGCAATTGGCTGGCGGCGGCGGCACAAGGTGATTTTGGGTTTTCGCGTATCCATGCCCGCCCAGCGATTGACGTGTTAGTACCGCACCTCGGCAATACCCTGGTACTGATGAGCGCCGCCATCGTGCTGTCGCTGCTCATCGCCTTGCCGCTTGGGGTGTTTGCCGCCTGGAAACCCAACTCCGCCTTCGACTACGGCGTCAATCTGTTCTGCTTTGCGGGTATCTCCGTGCCGCCGTTTTGGCTGGCGTTGCTGGCGATCATCCTGTTTTCAGTCAAGCTGGGCTGGCTACCGGCGGGAGGTATGGAAACCATCGGCGCCAGCGCCGAAAACACAGGATTGGCTGATCGCCTGACACATATGATCATGCCCGTCGGCGTGCTGGCGCTGCTGACGGCGGGCGGGTTCATCCGTTTTATCCGCGCCTCGATGATCCAAGTTCTGCGCCAAGATTTCATCCGCACCGCGCGGGCCAAGGGCGTCGGGCCGGCGCGGCTTTTGATGGGGCATGCGCTGCGCAATGCCGTACTGCCGTTCATCACGGTGATCGCGCTCAGTTTCGGGTCACTGTTTTCAGGCGCGTTGATCACCGAGACCATGTTTTCATGGTTAGGCGTCGGCAAGTTGATCTTCGATTCAGTGCTTGGCAACGACTTCAACCTGGCGCTCGTCGGGCTTTTGTTTGCCACGTTGATGACGCTGATCGGCAACATCATGGCCGATGTCGCCTACGCTTGGGTTGATCCGCGCATCGCGGTGGATCATGAAAGCACACGATCATGAGCGCGCTCACCCTGGTATTTGCGGGCGAGAGCGTTGGGCTGCGCATGTGGCGGCGTTTTCTGCGCCACCGGCTGGCGGTTACGAGTGCATTGTTTTTACTGGTATTAGGCGCCATTGCGTTCGCCGCACCTCTGAGCGAAGCCGTGCTTGGCTTCGACGGCGAACAGGTT
>JABIPG010000187.1 GCA_018698795.1 Rhodospirillaceae bacterium | reverse complement strand
CGACGCGCCCCGCACCTCGACCAGCCGGAAGTAGATCAACGTCGCCAGGCCGGTCGGCAACACACCGATGTATAGTGTCGCCCACCAGGCATTGGCATCGGCGCTCATGACAGCGCTCGGGCCGTCGATGATCAGCGCCAGCGGCACACTGATGACGGCGCCGCACAGCATCACCATGACGCCGCGCCCGATACGCGAATCGCCCCCACCCCCGCCTCCACTGGGCAGATTGCGGGTCAGCACGGCGTTGATGGCGTAGCAAAATGCGCCACCGGCAACCGCCAGTTGATAAATCAACGCACCGCCCAGCCCCTTCAACGCCTCGGGGCCGATCAACACGACAACGCCGGTAAAGCCAAAAACGATACCGATCAGTTTGGCGCGGGTAAAGCGGTCGCCTTCATTGAAGAAATGCGCCAGCACCATGGTTGAGAGCGGCATGATCGACATCAAAATCGCCGCCAATCCGCTATCGACCCCCTGCTCGCCCCAGCCGATCAGGAAAAACGGCAACGCGATGCCGAACACACCGAGCGCGAAGCCGATGGTCCAGCTTTTGAGGTCGCGCGGCAACCGGCCCCTTTGCACAGCCATGATCGGCAGCAACACCGCGACGGCGATCAAGGTGCGCACCGCGACCAAGGTCATCGGCGGCATGGTGTGGATCGCGATTTTAATGGCCGAGAACGACGACCCCCAAATGGCGGCCAGCGCAATCAGCCACAAGACATCGTGCCAGAGCTTTGCCTGCGGCCCCGAATTCATAGTGGCTCAAGCGCCGTAGTAATCGTGGTACCAGGCGACCAGGTTGGGCAGGCCTTCGTCGATGGAAGTGGTGGGCTCGAAGCCAAAATCGCGGCGCGTCGCCTCGATATCGGCATAGGTCTCCTTGACGTCGCCGGGCTGCATCGGCTGGAAATCGATCTCCGCCTTGAGACCCAATGACTGCTCCAATATGGAAATGTAATGCATCAGGTCTTCTGAGCGGTTGTTACCAATGTTGTAGATCGCGTGGCGGCGGCCTTGCGCTTCGGCGGGCGGCTTGTCCAACACGGAGATCACGCCGGACACGATGTCGTCGATGTAGGTGAAATCGCGTTTCATGTCGCCGTTGTTGAACACCGGAATCGGCTCACCGGCGAGCATTTTACGAATAAAAATCATCGCCGCCATATCGGGCCGGCCCCAGGGGCCGTAGACGGTGAAAAACCGCAATCCCGTCATCGGCATGCCCCACATGCGCGCGTACGACTCACTCAATAGTTCCATGGATTTCTTGGTTGCGGCGTAGAGCGACACCGGACTGTCGGTGCGGTCTTCGACCGAAAACGGAAAGTCCGTGTTGGCGCCGTACACCGACGACGACGACGCATAGACGAAGTGCTTGAACTTCTTCATACGCCGCGCGGCCTCCATCAACACCAAGTGACCCTCGATGTTCGAACGCGTGTAGGCGTAGGGATTGACCAGCGAATAGCGCACGCCCGCCTGCGCCGCCAGATGCACGACGCTTGAAATATTAGGGTAAGTGGCGAACACCATCTCGACCGCGACCCGCTCAGCGATGTCGATCTTGTGGAACTTGAAGCGCTTTTGGCCCTTCAGCCGCTCGAGGCGCGCCTCCTTCAACAACGGGTCGTAATAGTCGTTCAGATTATCAATGCCGACGACCTTTTCACCGCGTTCCAACAGCACGCGGCAGATGTTCGATCCGATAAACCCGGCAGCGCCGGTTACAAGCACGGTCATGTTACATATCCCAGTATTGTCTTCGCCTCAGGCTATAAACGCTCCCGAAAGAAAAATCACCCCTTTCCCGCCGTCCGGGACCAACTATTGCGCACAGCCACGCACGCCCTATCCGATCCTTGCTTTTTGATCACGAGCCCGTGCACGCCGATTGTCTCCGATCATTGTCACCTTTACAGTATTCCCCCATGGACAAGAAAATCGTCACCCCCACCGTCTCATTGGCGGACAAGTACGAGCTCGAAAAGGGCCGCGTCTACCTGAACGGCACCCAGGCCCTGGTGCGCCTGGTGCTCGAGCAACGCCGCCGCGACAAGGCCCAGGGCCTCAATACCGCCGGCTACGTCACGGGTTATCGGGGCTCGCCCTTGGGCGGCATCGACAAGGAATTCACCCAAGCCGGCGCTCTGCTGAACAACCACGACGTCAAGTTCCACCCCGCCGTCAACGAAGACCTCGCCGCCACAGCGCTATGGGGCACGCAGCAAACGAACCTGCACCCAGGCGCCAAATTCGACGGCGTGTTCGGCATCTGGTACGGCAAGGGCCCCGGTGTTGATAGATCAGGCGACGTGTTCCGCCACGCCAACATGGCCGGCACCGCGTCCTTGGGCGGCGTGCTGGCACTCTTTGGCGATGATCCGGCGTGCAAATCCTCCACCGTGCCGAGCCAATCCGAGCACGCCATCGCCGATGCGCAAATCCCGCTGCTCAACCCCGTCGACGTGCGCGAGATGATCGACTACGGGCTGTTGGCCCTGGCCATGTCGCGCTAT
>JABIPG010000037.1 GCA_018698795.1 Rhodospirillaceae bacterium | reverse complement strand
CCGGCCCCATGAACGCCGTCGCCTTGCCCGACAATGCATAGAGCCCGAAGAACTCGGTCCGCATTTGGGCGGGCGCCAGGCGCGCCATCATCGATCGGCTAGCCGCTTGCGCCGGACCGACAAACAACCCCAACGGCACGCCGAACACCCAAAACAGCGTCTTGCTTTCGATCACCAAAACGGCGCTTCCCAAAACGACAAGCGCCGCCACGGCGACGGTGATGGTCCACTTCGCGCCAAGCTTGTCATCGGCCCAGGCAAACCCGAACGCGCCCAGGCCTGCGGTAACGTTCATGGCGATGCCGAACAAAATCAGTTCTTGGAAATTCATACCGAAGGTGCCGGCGGCGTAAATACCGCCGAAAGCAAACAGCGTGTTGAGGCCGTCGGTGTAGATCATGCGCGCCAGCAAAAACCACGCCGCGTCGCGGTAACGGCGAAGGTTTTTCAGCGTGTCGGCCAGCGTGGTCAGGCCTTCGCGTATAGCCGTGATCATGGGTTCCGGTGTGTTCGGGCGGTCCGGTGTCAGCAACAATAATGGCAAGGCAAACACCGCCATCCAAATGGCAACGAACGGGCCGGTGGCGCGCAGGTGTTCAGCCGTGTCTTTGTCGAGGCCGAACCACGGCGTTTCCGCCTGCACAAAGCCAACCAGCACCAACGCCAGGCACGTCAGGCCGCCTGTATAGCCGAGCCCCCAGGCCCAGCCCGACCAACGCCCGATGCGCGCCGGCGGCGACAAATCGGGCAGCATGGCGTTGTAAAACACCATCCCCATCTCAAACGCGAAATTGGCCACGGCGACACTGATCAGGGCTGTCATGACAAAGCGCGTGTCGGGCTCAACCTGCCAGAGCGACAGGCTGGCCAGCGCCGCGATCAGCGTGAACAGCGCGATCCAGGGTTTGCGCCGGCCTGTGCGGTCGGCAATGGCGCCGAGTATCGGCCCGGCGATGGCGATGGCCAAGCCTGACAAGCTGAGGGCATAGCCCCACTGGCTGGTGCCGGTCACCTCGTCGGCGGCGACGCCTTTGGCGAAGTAGGCGGCGAAGACGAACGTCGTGATCACCGTCGGAAAGGCCGAATTGGCCCAGTCGTAAAACGACCAGGCTATCAGGCCTTTCCTGTCTTCTGCGGCTGGTGAGCCGGCCTCAGCCACCGGCTTCGGTCATGGCGCGGAACTGACGGCTGGCGACCGCAATCATGGAGAGATCATTGACCTCCGTCGCCCACAGTTCGTTCAGCAACTGCTCGGTCGGCCCAACCAGATCCGGATTGGCGTCGATCCAGCTCTGGACAGCCTTGCCCGCGTCCTTCTCGCCGGCGTGGTCGATGACCCGCCGGGTCAATGCCAGTTGGTGTGAATAAATCTCCTCGATCAGCGCCGCGATGGCTAGCTGTTGCCAATGGCTGTCGGATTCCATCTTCTCCGCCGCTGCCCGCAACCGACCGAGCCGGAAGCGCGACCCAACCAAATAGTAGACCCGACCGACATCAATCACGCCGGATTTTCGGTTATCGGCCAAGCGCACCACGTCGCAGGCCGAGTAGAGATTGACCAGCCCGACGATTTTGGCAGCCAGCGCCGCCGGCACGCCTTGATCGATATAAGCCCGAGCACGCATTTCAGCGTCGGTTACATAGTGCGACGGCAAGGCTTTGTTGATGCCGTTCACCAGCTCCTGCACACCGGCGCGGTAGGCGTCGATGTTTGCGCCCAGCGCCAACCCGTTGGAGCCGTTGCGTAGGAACCACAATACAACCCATTCCAGCAGATGGTTGATATCGGTGAGCATAGCCATTTGCACGTCGCTGGAGACTTTATTATCCAACGCCTCGATGGCCTGCCACATGTCGCGAAGCTGCAGGGCATCGCGCGCGATGACGTAGGCCCTGGCAATCGCCGCCGCGCCGAGGCCTGTCTTTTCCATGAACTCCAGCACAAAGGTATCGCCGGCGCGGTCCACCAAAGAGTTGGTGGCGCGGCTGGCGATGATCTCGCGGCGCAGCCGGTGCTGGCCGATTTGCTTGGTGTACTTCTTCTGCAGCGGGCCTGGAAAATAAGTCACGAGGTCGTCGAACAGGTACGCGTCATCGGGCATGCTTGAGGCCATGATCTCGTCATAGAGCCAGATCTTGGCATAGGACAGCATGACCGAGATTTCCGGCCGCGTCAGGCCACGCCGAGCCAGCGCGCGTTCGCCGATGACCTCGTCGTCGGGCAGAAACTCCACCGAACGGTCAAGTCGGCCCTGGCGCTCCAGGAAACGCATCAATCGCTGATGATTGGCGAGGCCGTGCACATCCTTGTTCTCGACCATACTCATGGCCTGGGTTTGGCGATAGTTGTGGGTCAGCACCAAGTTGCCGACCTCATCGGTCATGCTGGCCAGGAGCGAGTTGCGACTCTTTTGCGTCAACCCGCCCTTGGCCATAACGGCATCGACGAGGATCTTGATGTTGACCTCGTGATCGGAAGAATCGACGCCGGCCGAGTTGTCGATGGAATCAGTGTTCAGGCGCCCGCCGTGCAGGGCATACTCGATACGGCCGAGCTGCGTGCAGCCCAAATTGGCGCCCTCGCCGATCACCTTGCAGCCGAGCTCGGCGCCATTGATACGGATGGCGTCGTTGGCGCGGTCGCCGACATCAAGGTGCGATTCTGTATTGGCCTTGATGTACGTGCCGATGCCGCCGAACCACATGAGATCGACCTCGGCGCGCAGCAATTGCCCCATCAACTCGTCGGGCGTCACCGATTTCTTAGTGATGCCGAAGCACTGGCGCACCTCTGGCGACAGGTCGAGAGATTTGGATTTGCGCGAGAAAATCGCGCCGCCCTTTGACAATAGTTTTGCGTTGTAGTCTTCCCAGCTGGTGCCCGGCGTGTCGAACAGTCGTTTGCGCTCCGTCCAGCTTTTGGCCGGATCCGGGTTCGGGTCGACGAAGATGTGCATGTGGTTGAATGCGCCCCGCAACTTGATGTGCTTGGACAACAGCATGCCGTTGCCAAATACGTCGCCCGCCATGTCGCCGACACCGACGACGGTGAAGTCTTCGGATTGGATGTCGACACCGATTTCACGGAAATGGCGCTTCACAGATTCCCAGCCACCGCGTGCCGTGATGCCCATCTTCTTGTGG
>JABIPG010000218.1 GCA_018698795.1 Rhodospirillaceae bacterium | reverse complement strand
ATCAAGGTTTCCTCATCCACCGGAATTTCCACCATTCGCCCGGCTTCGGCGCTGCGCAATAGACATGCCGCCAAATCCGGCTCGACCACAATCAAACGCGGCGCGTCCGAGCCCCAATGGTGGTGAAAGGCTTCGGCGATAGCGCCTGCAAACCCGCCAACGCCGCCTTGCACAAACATATGCGTAGGCGGTGGCGCATCACCAAGCTCGTCGACGATCTCTCCGGCAATGACACCGTAGCCGGCCATCACACGTTTCGGCACCTCGGTATAGCCTTCGTAGGAGGTGTCGGAGATGACATGCCAACCGTTTTCACTGGCGGCTTTGGCAGCGGCACGAACGGAATCGTCGTAATTGCCATCAATCCGCACAACCCGTGCACCATAGGCTTCGATTGCGCGCTGCCGACCAAGGCTGACCTCGGCATGGATAAAGATGACGCACGCGCAACCGAAGGTCTGCGCGCCCCAAGCCACGGAGCGGCCATGGTTGCCGTCGGTGGCACAGGTAACGGTTAGCTCCTGACCTTCGTGTTCCGCGACCAATGTTTGTACGGCGTATGCCCCGCCCAAGGCCTTGAAACTCTTGAGCCCGAAACGTGGCCCTTCATCCTTGAACAGCACTTGCCCGACGCCGGCCCGCTCAGCCAACGCCGAAAGGCTGTACAACGGCGTCGGCGCGTAGCCCGGCCAAGCCGTAATCGCCTCGCGCGCGGCCGCGAACATCTCAACGGTGACCGGCTCACTGCCAGTTGCCTCAGTTGGCCCCGTTGGCCCGGGCGTCCAGCGATGAAGTTTCACTGCCGCCGCCGCATAGGGCGTAAGATGGTCTTCTCTGTCGTCTGTCGTGGAATTCAATATCCAACTCCAGTGCTATTGGTATCTTGTAATTCTCTTGTAATCTCGCGTGTTTATCGTGGCAGTTCAACGCCCAATATCGCGACCCTGGCATTGAACACCGGCAACCACGCAGTAGATGAAGAACATGGAAATTAAGCTCTCCCAACCCCCAATCGATACCGACGCCATGCCCGCCCCGTTGCGTAGCGTTCTGCACTATTGGCAGCACCAGTGCGGAGCGAACACACTGCCCATTTGCACCGATTTCAAACTCGACGAATTGGAACCATCGATCATTCCATGGTCCGTGATGGTTGACGTCATCGTGACCGCCGATGGGGTGCCGGACTTCATTTATCGGTTTTGGGGCACGCAACGAGCAAGGTTTCAAGGCCAAGACCGGACCGGACAATCCGTGCACGAAATCCACCCCGCAGCTGTGGCGGATAAGGTTTACCACGAGTTCTTGAATGTTTTGGAAACCAAGCAGCCGCAACACTTCGTCACCGAGATTTCTTATCCAGGCGGCGACACGGCGCGATGGCAGGGGCTGCGCTTACCGCTGGGCAACGTTGCGGGCGACGTAGAGAAAATCGTTGGTGTCTGTGCCGAGTGCGAGTTTCCGCGTGCCTATTTCCGTGTACAAGGAAACAATCCGCCCTTGGGCTATATAGCGCAGGATTCGAAATAAAACAGGGTTCGAAGGCGCTTTTCAGATAGCCATTCACTCTGGCGCAATTCACTGTGAGCAATCTGTCGCACGCCAGCCATCCCATTAATCTCCCAACACCCGGTCGACGAATGCCGCGCACAGCCCGGTGTATGCCGCCGGGTCGAGCAATTGATCGATTTCCGCCTCACTCAATTTGGAGGTGATTTCCGGTGACGCCATCAGCGCATCGCGCATCGATTGACCGTCGATGGCGGCCTGTTGGGTCGGCTGATAGACGATCTCGTGCGCTTCTTGCCGCCCGATGATGGGGGCCAGTTTCATCATCACTGCCTCCGACAGCAACAAGCCGCCGGTGATATCGAGGTTGCGCCGCATGTTGTCGGCACGCACGTTGAGCCCGCCCGTAACGAAGCTGACTTTTTTCACCGCCGCGTGGGTCATGCCGTGCAGGCGCGCGACATACTCACGTTCCGCCTGCAAGCCGATTTTATCGCGCTCATGATCAGCGACGATATTTTCGAACGCTGGTACAAGACACGCCTTGGTCGCCTTCGCCAAGGCCACAATACCTTCGCAGATGGCTGGGTTTCGCTTGTGCGGCATGGTCGAAGACCCCACCTTGCCGGGCGGCATGGGTTCTTCCAATTCCGCCACCTCGGTCTTTTGCATCACGTAGACTTCGTGTGCAATTTTACCCATCGTGCCGGCCAGCATCGCCATCACCGAGGCCGCCTCGGCCATCGTGTCGCGCGCTACGTGCCAACAGATGTTGGGTTGTTTGAGACCGAGGATATCAATCATGCGGGTCTGAACGGCCAGCCCGTTTTCCTCAATGGCGGCCAGCGAGCCCACCGCGCCGGAGAACTGCCCAACGAACACCCGGTCCGCCGCCGCCGACATGCGGGCCTGATGACGGCGCACCTCGTCGAGCCAGATGGCGACCTTGTAGCCGAACGTGATCGGCTGCGCCTGCTGGCCGTGGGTGCGGCCCGCCATCGGCGTGGTGCGGTGCTCGCGCGCCAGGCTGATGAGGTTCTCGGTCAGGATTTCCAAATCGGCAGCGATCGCCGCCCAGGCCTCTTTGATTTGTAGAATCTGGCCGGTATCCATGACGTCTTGCGTGGTCGCGCCCCAATGAATGTAGCCGCCCGCATCGATACCGCTCCCCCCCTTGGCATCGTTCCCTTTGGCGCACTTTTCCTCCATGGCACGAACCAACGGCACGATCGGGTGTGAGGTGCGATCCATCTCGGCCTTCATGGCGGCAAGGTCATACAGCTCCGCGTCGCAAATGCGGGCGATTTCTTCGGCGGCGGATTTGGGGATCATGCCCAGCTCGGCCTCCGCCTGGGCGAGCGCGAGTTCGAAGTCCAGCCACTTCTGCACGGTCGTGCGGTCGGAAAAAATACGGCGCGTTTCCGGTGTGCTGAATTGGTCGCGAAACAATTCGCTATCCATAACGTAAGCGCTCATCGATACATTCCCCCGGGGTTTAGAATTGACTAGTTTTTCTTGGCCAAGGCATTCCAGACGCTAGGCGTCCACACCATCGGCACCAAATGCAGGGCCGCCTTCAAGGCCGCCGCAAGGTTTTTTGCTTCCGCCGGTTTTGGCGATGCGGCATGGGCAAATTTCTTGATTGTCGCCGAGTCGTAGCGAACTTGATTTTTGTCTCGGTCCCACAGGAAATGTACCGAGAAAACCTCCTCCAACCCGCCTTCAAGGTCCAACAGGTCGACGGTTATCTGATGCACGGGTTTTTGGGTGCCCTGGTGCGGCCCTTCGGTGAGAAATAGCGGCGTGTGGAATGCGAGCTTGGCTTCCTCGCGTGTGCAGGACCACTCGACACCGTAGTCGGCGAACTCGAAGCGTTGTTTGTCGCCGCCGGTCTTTCCCAGAAATTCCAGTGTATATTGACACGTCCCATTTGCCGTCGTGCCTTTCAGGGGCCCGGAAAGCGTGCCGTCGACAAGCGGCATCATGATCGGCCCATAGACAAAACCGAGCGGCTTGTCCCCGACGCGCACCGCGATCCACGGGCCTTTGACGCGCCCCATGGCCTCGACCTGCTCTCCGGCCTTCAGCCGCCCGACACGCTTTGATCGCGTTTCCGGTCTGGCCCGCACGTTGGCATCCTTCAACACCAGATACGTGCCCGCATGCGGCTCGACATCGACGCCCAACACCTGTTGGGCACGAAGCGGCGCGGTTGAGCACGCCAGCACCAGGGCCGCCATCGTGGCCGGCATCATGGCCGCCAAGATCATCACTCGGAAATGCGCCAGCACGTGAAACTCCTCCCGATACCATAATACCGAACTGATGCGAACGGTTCCAAACTCTTTTCTCGGGCTCCAACTCTTTTCTCGGGCCCCCAACCCTTTCTTCCGACCCCATGGCGGGGTAAACAGAGCCATGCCCATCATGAGCTTACCGGAATTACATGCCGCCCTGACGCCAAGGCAATGCCTGCTTGGCATCGATTTGGGCTCAAAGACCATCGGCATGGCGCTGTCGGACGCAACGCGCATCATCGCCAGCCCCCTGGAAACCTATAGGCGCGGCAAGTTTCGCGACGATTCGGCGAAACTGTTAAAGCTGTTCGAAGAGCGCAATGTCGGCGGCATCGTGCTTGGCCTGCCGATCAGCATGGACGGCACCGAGGGACCGCGCTGTCAGGCGACGCGAGACTTCGCGGCAAATTTACTCAAAGTCACCGATATCCCCCTCACCTTCTGGGACGAACGGCTGTCGACGGCGGCGGTGCAACGCGTGCTGATCTCAGAGGCCGACATGACCCGCAAACGCCGCGCCGAGGTGGTCGATAAAATGGCCGCGGCGTACATCCTGCAAGGGGCGTTGGACGCGGTGGGGTAAGTGGGGTTGGTTCGGGCCGTGAGATGTGAGTGTTCGGGCGGTCGGAAATTTCAGAACGACCGGAGAATTACGGGGACATGACCCTATTTCGCAGAAATAGGGATCGTGTGGCCTGAATTCGGTCGGGAATGGGTAAGGTGTCCCTCGATTTACGCTTCACCCAAAGCAGCGCGCAGTCCGTCGGCATCGCTCGGCACCGCGATCAGATGCACATGGTTGGGCATCAGGCAGTAGGCCCAGATCTTGGTGCCAACATGAGCGCAAGATTGGCCCAGTAGATCGAGATAGGCCCGGTAATCATCGTCAGAGAAAAACACCTCAAGTCGCCGGTTGCCGCGCTGTGTGACGTGATGCGGAAAACCGGGAACGACAATGCGGGCAAGACGAGCCATGGGATAACGTTAGACCGAATACGGCATTCGATCAATTAGTATACTGTCCCCTGAATTGCTATACTGTCCCCTGAATTGCTCATTTGAATCGCCGCTGGAACCATCATCAAAGCTCCACGCGTCGATTTCATCGGCACCATGCACTTCATTGACTTGTTGCGGGTCGACAGCCGTGTAATTGCCATCTGAGTCAGAAACGACGGCGAAATCCGGAGCTAGCGACGTTATGGCATAGGACTTATTAATTTTACTCCCGACGTCTACTTGCCTACTTTGTCTGGTTATAAAGTCATGTACAAATCCGTACATCGACAGGTTTGCATTTGGTGCAGTTGTTACCCCGGAACTTGGATCATTTTCCACAAGCTGTTCGACTGCCCAGCCAGTCGCCATTGAGACCACGAAGTTTCCAATTATGACGGTGCCGGTTGCTATTGCCCCCCACCGAGTGCAACCAACATGGCTGGAGAAGCAACGACTATGGCGGCTCCCACACCAAGGGAAGCTGCAATCCCTGCAATTTGAGCGGCGGTACTTGTTTTTTCTGTCGGATCAATCCCGAGCAAAGCACCGAACGCTGATGAAACAGAGGAGGCCATATTGGCGGCTGCCTTGCCAGCGCTACTAGAGGCAGCAGATCCAAAAGTTCCAAATGCAGCACTAATAAGTGAAAAAAAGCCACCCATTCTTAACTCCTCATGGTCGGTTTGTATTCTATTTCCGCAACCCTAATCGGGCTACCACATGCCAAATCCGGTCTGTTGCCTGGAGGAAATGAAACATTCCGAGGTCACGGCTGTTGTCCGATTGACATATGTGTGCGCAACGCATTCGGAAAATGATATTTAAAGCTTCTGATTTTTTTTCTAGCGGAATAAAATCCAAACGAAATTATAAGCGGCAAGACGATCAGCCCGAGTAGAGCTACAAACTCCACAGAAAGCTTTCCGTAGAAAAGAATAATTAAAGGAAAGGATATACATGCAATAATGATCTGCGAGCGCTTGTAACCACCTTT
>JABIPG010000169.1 GCA_018698795.1 Rhodospirillaceae bacterium | reverse complement strand
GCGTCGTTCTTCTCGTTCGTCAATTACCTGAACCCGGTGTTCGGTGTGCTGTGGGGGGCGTTGCTGCTGGCCGAGGTGATCAGCCTGCAGGCGGTCGCCGCCTTGGGGTTGATCTTGCTCGGTGTTGCCATGTCCAACCGGAAATAATGGAGGCGAGTTAGCATGAGCGATCAATTGTGCGTACGGCTCGGCATCGATGTGCCGGTCTACCAGGCTGGTATGGGCGGTGTTGCCGGGCCCGAATTGGCGGCTGGCGTTTCCAATGCCGGTGGGCTTGGGCATTTGGGTTGCATCCGACGGAGCGCCGAAGACACCCGCGCGTGGATCAGGGAAGCCAAGGCTCTTACCGATAAACCTTTCGGTGTCAATTTGGTGCCGCCGGGCGGCGGGGTAGATGGCTTCGAGGCGCAGTTGGCCGTCGTGCTGGAGGAAAAACCAGCGGTGCTGTCACTATTTTGGGGTGAGTTCTCCGATGCCATCAGCCGCGCCCATGATGCCGGTATCGTCACCATGGTACAGATTGGCAGTGCCGATGAGGCCAAACGCGCGGCCGATGCCGGCGCCGATGTACTCATCGCACAAGGCACCGAAGCCGGCGGCCACGTCAGGGGCGAAAGCAAGTTGGCGGATTTGCTGGGGCGCGTGATCGAGGCGGTTGCACCATTGCCGGTACTGGCGGGCGGCGGCCTGAGCACGGCGGATGATGTGAGCGCGGTGATGCGCAACGGCGCTGCTGGTCCTTGGGTCGGCACGCGGTTTATCGCCACCCAGGAGGCCTTTGCCCACCCCATCTACAAGCAGCGCCTTGTCGAGGGCCATGGCGTCGATACACATCATGCCAGAGCTTATTCCTACGGCTGGCCGTTCGGGACGCCTTATCGGACGCTGCGTTCCAGGCGCTATTGGGATCCGCTCAGGTGGGTTAACGGCGGCGTTCGCCCGCATGACAAGGACAGCTACGCACGCCGGTTTTCGCTCTATTGCGGCTCCGGCGTCGACGCAATTGACGATATCCCCAGGGCTGCTGAGATCGTGGCGAGGCTGACGCCGGAGAGTTCAGATGTTTGAGACATTCGAAACCCAACGTATCAAAACCGCCGAGACGGATATCTTCGTGCGCACGGCCGGCAGTGGCCCGGCTGTGCTGCTGATCCACGGCTATCCGCAAACCGGCACCTGTTGGCATGCCGTGGCGCCGACATTGGCTGAGCATTTCAGCGTCGTTGTGCCGGACTTGCGAGGTTACGGCGCCAGCGGCCGGCCCGCGACGGACGCGACGGACGCCGATCACCTGGCCTATTCGAAGCGCGCCATGGCTGCCGATCTGGCCCAGGTGATGACGGCACTGGGCCACGAGCGTTTCCAAGTGGTGGGCCATGACCGGGGCGCGCGTGTCGGTTATCGGTTGTGCCTCGATCATCCGGCGCGGGTGACGCAGTTTTGCACGCTTGATGTGGTGCCGACCGAACACATGTGGCGTACATGGGACAAAACCCGCGCATTGGGGGCGTTCCATTGGACCTTCCTGGCGCAACCGTCGCCCTTGCCAGAAACCCTGATCGCCGCCGACCCCGACGGCTTCCACAAACACTTGATGCAAAGCTGGGCGGCGCCGGGGTTTCAGTTCGATGCGGATGCGATGGCGGCGTACCTGGAAGCCATGCGCGAGCCCGACGCCGTTCACGCCAGTTGCGAAGACTACCGTGCCGGTGCGGGCATTGACGCCGAGCACGACGCCGCTGATTTCGAAGCAGGCAATAAGGTCGTTTGCCCGATGCTGTTTCTGTGGGGGGCGAAGCGCGGCTTCGGCGGCCCGCAGGGCGGCGCGGAACCCTTGAATGTTTGGCGCGATTGGTGCGCCGCTGAGGTCACGGGTGGCCCCGTGAATTGCGGCCACTTTCTGCCCGAAGAAGCACCGGATGTGGTGATCGACGCGCTTCGTCGTTTCTTGGCGAATGAGACAGCCTAAGTGACCTCCACTTGGCGCGGCGTCTTATTCTTTCTCGCGGCTTGGGCGGTCATCCCTAATATGGACGTGGCGGCGAAGCTGCTTGGCCAATGGGGCTATCCGGTGGTGATGGTGGTCTGGGGGCGGTTCGCCTTCAGCCTGGTGATCTTATCGCCGACGTTGCTCACGCGGCGCCGCGATATCTTCAAGCCGCCGGCCGAGGCCGGAAAGCACGTACTGCGCGGCTTGCTGTTGGTGGCGGCGACGTTCGGCTTTTTTCTCGGGCTCAAGACCATGGCGCTGGCCGATGCGCTGGCAGTCTATTTCGTCTATCCGTTTTTGGTCACCGCCTTGTCGCCGCTGTTTTTGGGCGAGCATCCGGGCTGGCGGCGATGGACAGCGGTGGGGTTCGGTTTTTTTGGCTCGCTGATCGTCATCCGCCCGTCACTGGATGGTCTGCCCATGGGAACGGTCTATGTGCTTGCCGCCGCGGTTATGTTTGCCGGGTACAATCTACTGACGCGTGGGCTCAGCGAGCAAAATGATCCGTGGCGTACGCTGACGTTTCAGTCGGTCGTCGGGTTTGCGGTAATGTCGCTGGCGCTGCCGATGTATTGGCAAATCCCTGATCTACCTGCATTTGGATTGTTTTGTGTGTTGGGTGTCGCGGCGACGCTAGGCCATTATCTGCTGATCCGCGCCTATGGCTTGGCGCCTGCGCCGGTGCTTGCGCCATTTGCCTATGTGGAGATCATTGTGGCGACGACACTGGGTTACTTGGTATTCGGCGATTTCCCCGACGCTTGGACGTGGACGGGCGTTGCCGTGATCGCCACAAGCGGCGTCGTCATTGCGATCCGTGAACGCCGGGCACCGTCCGATACACAGGCGTAAAGGCGAAAGCGGTATTGGTCCCACGATTAATTGTGTTTTAGTCTCTAGAGAATGATCGCAATCGAGGTGCTGCTTTGATCAAACCCTTCCGGATCGATGTTCCTGACGAAACGCTCAACCAAATTCTGTCGCGCGTTCGCTGTTTTCCGTGGAACGCAATGGCGGACCTGGACGGCTGGGAATACGGCGCCAACCTCGCCTACATGAAGGAACTCTGTGCCTATTGGCTTGAAGAATTCGATTGGCGAAAACAAGAAACTGCCATCAATCAGCTCAATCATT
>JABIPG010000148.1 GCA_018698795.1 Rhodospirillaceae bacterium | reverse complement strand
GAATTCCGAGCGCGCGGTTTTCGCCAGCACCCGGCCATACATATGCAGCGACACCGACGGCGTATCGCCATCGTTGCGGACGGAATGAATGTCGTCGGGCAGCAACGCCACGACGTCGCCCTTCTTCACGTGCAGCTCGCGGGCTTTTTCCAAATCGGCAAAGCCAGGCTTGGAACCATCATCAAGGCGACGCCAATCGACATTCACCTCAACCCCGTCAATGCCGACAACGACGCCCCAGGTCTGATGGTCATGCGGCGCCACGCCTTGGCCCGGCGCCCAGCTGATGACCTCAACCAAAATCGTCACGTCCTCTTCTTCGTGCAGAATATTGATCCCCATACCCTGTTCGGCGTCGGTCTCGTAGAACTCCGGCCTCATCCACGAGGTATCAGCAGCCATCTGCGCCGCCAACGGCTCGACGCGCGCGACGATGGCGGCGGGGTCGGTTTCCTCGGCGGCGATGCTCTTCAATTGCGTGACGAGATATGAAACAGCGGCGTGAGTCATACCGAACCCCCTTCAGTTTGGTGCGCATAAGTCATTGATTTATTAGGGGTTCCATTTTTTTCTGACGGAACGAACCCAATCCCCCGCAGGCCGCTTGCACGCGCTCCACCGTCATTCCCGCGCAGGCGGGAATCCAGACAAACCGCCGAACTGGACACCTGCCTGCGCGGGAATGACGGGTGGTTATGTCGGGTGGTTTTCATCATCAATTGAATATAGTCTTTTATACCTATTATTTCAACTAAATTCCTTTGGCGCGCGGGGTGTTTTTCAATTCCAAACATCACCCCATCAACCCAACAAACCGCTCAAACAAGTAATGACTATCTTGCGGGCCGGGGGAGGCTTCGGGGTGGTATTGCACTGAGAACACTGGTTTGCCCTCAACCCGAATGCCTTCGTTGGTGCCGTCGAACAGCGAGACGTGGCTTTCGACGACGCCTGAGGGCAGGCTGTCGCGGTCGACGACGAAGCCGTGGTTTTGGCTGGTGATCTCGACCTTGCCCGTTTGCAGGTCTTTCACCGGCTGGTTGCCGCCGCGGTGGCCCATGTGCATCTTGTGGGTGTTCGCGCCCAAGGCACGTGACAAAATCTGGTGGCCCAGGCAGATACCGAACAATGGCAGGCCTGATGCCAAAATCCCTTGCACCATCGGCACTGCATAAACGCCGGTCGCGGCTGGGTCGCCGGGGCCGTTCGATAAGAACACGCCGTCGGGCTTTAAGGCCAGAATAGCTTCGGCTGTTGTATTGGCCGGCACCACGGTCACTTTGCAGCCCGTCGAAGCCAGGCAGCGCAGAATGTTGAGCTTGGCGCCGAAGTCGACGGCGACGACGTGATACTTGGGATTTTCCTGTTTGCCGAACCCGCCATCCAAGGCCCATTCGGTCTCATCCCAATTGTACGGTTCGCGGCAGGTGACCTCAGCAGCCAGATCCATGCCCTCAAGCCCTGGGAAGGCCAGCGCTGTTTCACGGGCGGCGGCGATGTCGGGTTCGCCGCCGGGCGTGTAGACCAGCGTCCCCGACGGCGCACCGCCATCGCGGATCAGGCGCGTCAGGCGGCGGGTATCGATGCCGGTCACTGCCGGCAGGTTTTGAGACTTGAGCCAGGCGTCCAAGTGCCCGGCGGCACGCCAGTTGGCGGGCTCGGTGATGGACTCGCGCAAAATACAACCTCGCGATGCCGGGGTTGTGGTCTCGTTGTCTTCAGGCGTGGTGCCGACATTGCCGATATGGGGGAAGGTGAAGGTAATCAGCTGCCCCGCGTAACTGGGATCGGTCAAAATCTCCTGGTAGCCGGTGAGTGAGGTATTGAAACAGACCTCGCCGACCGCCTCACCAGGGGCGCCGGCGCCCTGTCCCCAAAACACTTCACCAGTGGCCAAAACCAAGGCGGCGTCGGCATCGGCCGGGCGCGCGCCAGAAAAAACGCCCTCCTGAGGATTGCTCCCCTGGCCGGGCGTGGATGTCTGCTCGTCATTCATGGATGCGGAAAACCTTAGGCGTGATGTTGATTTCCGAGAGTTGCGGATGTCTAAGCCATCAAAGCCTTGTGGTCAAGACTCCAATGATTCTAATAAGTGTTTGTTTTCAATGGGTTAAAAACCGCACTTTGGTTGCGTTCAACAAAGGAATGGGTTAGTCTCCCGCTTTCCGGCGAATCGCCCCCTAAGCAACGAGAGGCACCGCCAATCCACGGACAGCCCACGGACAGCCCACAGGCAGCCCACAGGCAGCCCACGGGTAATCCATTGGACCATCCAATGGGCAATTCAATGGGAAGGAGCGACAATGCGAACTGCGCTCAACGACGCCTTGAAATCGGCGATGAAGGAAAAAGACTCCTTGGCCGTCTCAACCCTTCGCCTGATCCATGCCGCGCTCAAAGACCGCGATATTGCCGCGCGCGGCAAAGGCAACTGTGACGGCATCGGCGACGATGAAATCCTGAGCCTGCTGCAATCGATGATCAAGCAGCGGCGCGAAAGCATCGAGGCCTACAAGAAAGGCCACCGCATGGAACTCGCCGAACGCGAAGCCGGCGAGATTGCGGTGATCGAGCGTTTTCTGCCACAGCAAATGTCGGAAGACGAGATTTCCGAAGCCGTCGGCGGCGTGCTCGCCGAACTGGAGGCCACAACGCTGAAAGACATGGGCAAGGTCATGGCGGCTTTAAAGGAGCGCTATCCCGGTCGCATGGACTTCGGCAAAGCCAGCGCCCAGGTCAAAGACAAACTGAGCTAAGTTTTTATCCACAGCCTCCTGTGGGTAATCTGTGCGCGGCGAGGAATATTGATGTGCTTTTATGAGCACCGTTCCGTGGTAAGACTGCGCCATGGCCTTTTCCGATCAATTTCTTGAAGAACTGCGCGGGCGCGTGGGGCTGGTGGATGTCATCGGCCGGCGCGTCAAGCTGCAGCGCAAAGGGCGCGAGCACCAAGGACTGTGCCCGTTCCACAAAGAGAAGACGCCGTCGTTCACGGTCAACGAGGAAAAAGGCTTTTACCATTGCTTCGGCTGCCAGTCGCACGGCAGCGTGTTCGACTTCGTCATGGAGACGGAAGGCCTGAATTTTCCCGAAGCGGTGGAGAAACTGGCCGGTGAGGCCGGCATGGACGTGCCGCGCGACACGCCGGAAGAACGCGAACGCCAAAAGGAGCGCAAGACGCTGTTCGATGTCGTCGAATTGGCGGCGGACGAGTTCGAACGCACCTTGCGCATGCCAGAGGGCCGGCCCGGGCTGGAATACCTGCAACGGCGGGGCTTAAGCGACGAGACCATCAAACGGTTCCGGCTGGGCTATGCGCCGGAAGGCCGCCACCGCATGAAAACCGCCCTAGCGCGCGAAGGTGTCGATGAAAACCTGATGGCCGCCGCCGGTATGATCATCAGACCCGACGATTATGGCGGGGGGGGCCAGGGGGACCGTGGCGGCGGAGCGCGCGATCCTTACGACCGCTTCCGTGGACGCGTAATGTTTCCCAT
>JABIPG010000167.1 GCA_018698795.1 Rhodospirillaceae bacterium | reverse complement strand
TGGCCACGGTAATGAATACGAAACCCAAGTCCGCGTCTTTGAGGGGCGCAGCACCGACGCCTACAAGCGGCCCTTGCATGCGGATTGGAATAGCGCGCCGGATGGTGTCGACATTCTGCGCGGTGCCGGGCTGATCCAAGAGGTTTTCCCGAGCTACGCCGACGACATTCAAACCGTCATCCATATTCGTCGCGCCGGCGCCGTCGATGGCCAGCAGATGGGACAGATCATGCTGGAACGGTTCCGCGCCGCAGGCGGGCAACGACGCTTGGCTGAAGTCACCAATATCGGCAAAGCGGGCGGATTTGAGCTCACGCTACGCCCTGGCGACGCAAAAGCGGACAGCCTGCGCGCCGTACGGATTGTCAATGCGGCGGGGCCGTTTTTAGGCCGGATCGCCGGCATGCTCGGTTCGGCATTGCCGGTCACGACTGTGCTGCAGCAAAAAATCGCCTTCGAAGACACTGACGGCGCCATTCCGCGCGCCATGCCGTTTTCCATTGATCTCGATGGCCAACAAATCGATTGGACGGACGAGGACCGCGACCACCTGTCCGAAGACCCCGACCACGCATGGCTGGCGGGAGAAATGCCGGGCGCAATTCATTGCAGGCCGGATGGCGGTGACCGGGGAACATGGATCAAGATCGGTTGGGCCTACAATGAAGCGCCATCCGAACCGACGCGCGAGCCGGTTCTCGATGACTATTTTCCCGAGGTTGTCATTCGCGGCGCGGCGCGGCTGAACCCGGGATTGAAGACCTACTATGGGCGATTGCCGCGCAATCGCACACATTACGGTGGTTTCTATACCATGACGGACGAGAATTGGCCGCTGATTGGTCCGACGGATGTGGATGGCTGCTTCATCGCCGGGGCCATGTCAGGGTTCGGCACCATGGCAGCCTGCGGCACCGGTGATCTGGTGGCGAGATGGATGCTGGGTCGCGAATTGCCGGACTACGCCGAGGCGTTATCATACCGCCGCGCCGACAACGCCGCTTTGATGGCCCAATTGCACGCCCAGCAAAGCCGGGGGATACTCTAATCGGCATCAACGGACGGACATCATCAATGGCACAGCCCGAGCACGGCATCACCACCCACGACGCAGAAGAAGACGCCCGAAACCGCGACATCAAAATCTACGTCAACGGCGACATCGTGCATCGCGATGAAGCCCGCGTGTCGGTTTACGACTCGGGGTTTATGCTCGGCGACGGCATGTGGGAGGGGATGCGGCTCTATAACGGCAAGTGGGCTTTCTTCGACGATCACATGGACCGGCTTTTCGGCAGTTGCAAAGCGATCGACCTTGATGTCGGCATGGACCGCGACGGAATCTTGGATGCCCTGACCGGCACCGCGGAAGCCAACGCCATGACAACCGACGCACACTGTCGGTTGATGGTGACGCGCGGCGTCAAGGTGAAGCCCTTCCAGCACCCCAGCCTATCGCGTACGGGCCCAACGGTGGTTATCATCATCGAGCACTCAAAACCGGCGGAAAATTTACAATCCAAGGGCATTCGACTGGCCACCGTGCCGCAAGTGAGGGGGCTGCCCATGAGCCAGGATGCGAAATACAATTCGCATTCCAAACTCAACTGCGTCATTGCCTGTTTGCAGGCCGAGCAGGCTGGCGCCGACGAAGGCCTGATGCTCGACCCGCACGGCTTCGTCAACACTACCAACGCCTGCAACTTCTTCATTGTCCGCAAAGGCGAAGTTTGGACGTCTTCCGGCGACTACTGCATGAACGGCGTCACTCGACAAAAAATCATTGATCTTTGCCGCGCCAACAATATCGCGGTGTTCGAGAAAAATTACTCGCTAGTGGAGGCCTACTCAGCCGACGAAGCATTCCTGACCGGCACCTTCGGCGCGCAAACGCCGGTGGCTGAAATCGACGGCAAAACCATCGGCCAGCACGCAAGCGCCGGCCCCATGACCCAAAGATTGCAAGCGCTTTACAAAGAACTGGTTGCGAAAGACACCGCCTGAGGAATGCTAATCCACGAACGTCGTATAGGCCTCGACCGGTTCGCGTTCGGGCGTGAAGGCGTTTTCAGGCGCATCGGGGTCGGCGTAGCCCAGCGACATACCGCAGATGATCGTCTGCCCATCCGGGACCGAGAGTTGCTCGCGGATAGTTTTGTGGTAGGTGGCGAAGGCGGCTTGCGCACAAGTGTGAAGCCCATGCCCACGCGCCGCTACCATAATGCTCTGTAAAAACATGCCGTAATCGAGCCAACTGCCCGGCTGCAGAAAGTCATCAATCGTGAAAATCATCCCCACGGGCGCATCGAAAAAGGCGTAGTTGCGTGCATGCTGAGCCGTCATGCGTTCGTTCTCACCGCGTTCAATCCCAAGCGCCCCATACAGCCCCCAACCGCAGGCGCGGCGGCGCGCCAAATAAGGCTCGGGGAATTCCAGCGGGTAATAGTTGTACTCGCGCGGGTAGTCAGGCATGCCGTCGGCGTGGTCGGCAAGGAGCGCATCAACCAATGCCTGTTTGCGCGCGCCATCTAAAACATAAACACGCCAAGGCTGGATATTGCTGCCGCTGGGCGCACGGCCAGCCACTTGCAACAAGCGTGAAATCAGTTCACGTGGCACTGGCGTATCTAAAAACCGCCGGATCGATTGGCGGCTGGTGATGGCGTCTTCGACAGTTGCCGCGTGCGTTGATCTCTCAAGGTTCATGTAGAATTCCTACAGCGTTGGGTAAACGGGAATGTAGCTCGGCTTGAACAGGTAACGCCGCATGATCTCACCATCGCCCAGCAAAATAAATCCACCGTTTTCACTCTGGATTTATGCGCTGTTGGCGCGGTAAAACGCCTGGTCCGGCTTAGCGCAGCAAGAAACCCATACCGATCTCGTCGCCGTCTTCAATCCGAAAGCGGCACTCACCGGTGAAATGCGCTTCGCCGGAAACCTCCACGATCACGGCTTTGAATTCACCGCATGTGGTTTCGATGACGGCCTTGCCCGTAAATAACGCCCCTGTGACACTTTCGAACGTGCGTTCATGGCCGGTCTTGATCAGGCGGCGACGGTGCTGCAGGGCGATGCGCGCCGTGACGCCAGAGCCGGTAGGGCTACGGTCCACCTGCGCATCGGCAAAGACACAGATATTGGCTGACGGTTGATCGGAGAATTCATCGGTGCCGTCGGTGAGAATGGTGCCGTAGAGAAACGCGAGATCGTCATCATTTGGGTGGTGCAGGGGGACTTGTGCCTTGGCCGCATCGCTGACAGCCGTTGCAGCATCCACGAGGTCGCGCGTGCGTGCCGTGCGGACATCCAAGCCGAACTGATCTGCGGGCACCACGGCATAGAACGCGCCGCCATACCCGATATCGATGCCGACGGGGCCATAGACATCGGTCATGACTGTCTTATCGAGTGCAAATGCGAACGCCGGCACGCTTTCAAATCGCACGCTGCCCGCTTTGCCGTCGCTCACCGCCACATGCGCTACCACCGGCCCGCAAGGGCACTGGATGGTAACCGTGGTCTCGGGTTCCGTCGCGGTAACAATACCGCGTTCCACCGCGTAACGACCAAGCGCAATGACGGCGTGTCCGCACATGGTCGAATAGCCTTCGTTGTGCATAAACAAGACGCCCAAGTCGGCGCCCGGCAAGTCGGGCTCCACCGGGATCACGCCGTACATGTCGAAATGCCCGCGCGGCTCGAACATCAACAATTTGCGCAGATGATCGAGATTGTCGCGCACGAAACGGCGCTTTTCGAGGATCGTCGCGCCTGGAATGTCGGGGTATCCGCCGGTGACGATACGCACCGGCTCACCGCCGGTATGCATTTCAACAGTGGTGATAACGCTAGGATTGGCCATGGCTCAGCCGGTTTTCTGATAGAGCCCTTTGACCCCCTGGACCGCCTCAAACTTATCGGTCAAACCGAGTACCGTCTCGGCGCCGCCTAGAAACAATTTACCGTCGGCCGGCATCATGTTGGCGATCATGTCGAGCACGCGACCCTTGGTTTCTTTTTCGAAATAGATCAGCACGTTCCGACAAAATACGATATCGAATTTGCCCAATGCGCTTTGGTTCTCAAGCAAGTTGGCTTTTTGAAACTTGACCTTCTCTCGGTAGGCTTGCTTGAAGCGCCATTTCGGACCTTCGGGTTCGAAATACTTAACCATCATCTCCACCGGCAATCCGCGCTGTACCTCAAACTGAGTATACAGAGCATCCTGAGCTTTTTGCAGGATTTCCATGGAGAGATCGGTACCTACAATTTCATACTGCCAGCCTGCTAACTGGCTACCCATCTGGTCGAGCAGCATGACCAGCGAGTAGGGCTCCTGGCCACTTGAAGACGCCGCCGACCATATGCGAAATTTTTTGTTTGCCGTGCGGGTTTGAAAGATCGTCGGCATCACCTGCTCGCGAAAAATATCAAACGGTTTCGTATCACGGAAAAACAACGTCTCATTGGTGGTCAGCGCCTCGACCACTTCGGTTTGTTCATTGAAATCGTTATTACGGCGAATCGCCTCGACAAACTCGTCCAGGGTTTCGATATTCTTGCGCCGAGCCAGCGGCATAAGTCGGCTGTCGAGCAGGTAAACTTTGTCTTCCTTCAGCACCAAGCCGGAGCGCTCCTTGGCGAGCGTTGCCATATACTGGAAATTTTCGGGCTTCATGAACTGCCCCCCGGTCCATTCCCCAGGCCGGGATCGAGCACCTCAATGTGGTCCGGTGGCAGGCCATCGATTTTGGTAATCAGGTAATCGAGATCGTCGGATTCGAACTCCACACCCAATTCATCGTATTGCGTGAGGATCATCTCAATCATACGGCGCGCGAAACGCTCACGGTCTTCCGCGCTGTTTTCAATGCCGTCGTATTCCAACTCCTGCACGACGCGAACGGCGGCGCGCGCAGCAACGAATTGCGGCTCGGGCAATCCGGCGGCACTGTAGATGCGATGCAGGCCCAATTCACCCGGGTCGTAGATCAACTTGCGGGCACTGACCAACGGTACGTCAGCCATCGTCGACAGTGCAGCTTCGAAAAACCGCATATCGCCAACACACAAAGCACGCAGAATGATCGATGGCGTCAGGCGATCGGCGCCATGAAGTTGGCGAACCAGCACACCAACGTCCTCGGCGCTTGAGTCTTGTGACAACGCCACGGTTGCCCGCTCGCGGCTGTGCAGCACGAGATAGTCAGCCATGCCGCCCGGCATTTCGTGGCGGGCTGCGAGTTCGTCGCGCAGGTTATCGGATACGACGCTCAACAGCCGTTCCGCGATTGCGACGGGCACTTTGGTGCGGCGCACCAGCGCGGTCTGCACTTTTTCACTGGCGCCCAAAGTATCGATGACCTTGTCGAAGCTTTCGCGCGAAATTTCCGCGCCGTCATTGGCAACCAACGTACTGACAACCGCCTCGTTTTCCGTATCGACCAATGCGGATGAAATCGTTTCAGAAACCATCGGGCGGCTGGCGACGGCAACCTGTTTGGTCTCGTCGTTGCTGGCAATGATATCCAGAAGGTCGCTATCGGTCAGGACGTCCGAGAATTCAATAACCGGCAACGCCACTTCGGCCACATCTTCGGCCAGCGACAGCGCCAGATCATGTGGAATCGCAGGATTATCCTTGAGGCTTTCAGAGAGTGCCTGGCGAACGCGCGCCTCAGCATCCTTGACCATAATCCGGAAAATTTCTTCGGCGATGCCGCGCTCGGCATCTCCAAGGTCCGCACCATAGCTTTCCCCGACGCGGGTTGCCGCTTCGGCACGAGACTCAGGTGACGGGTTGGCAAGGAGACGCTCGACATCAGCAGGTGTCAGGGGGATTTTAGCCATGAAACGACGAAAGCCTGTTATTTTTGTTGTGGCGGCGTGCCGCGACATGGACGCCTACGCAGGCATATATTAAAGGAGCCGCCCAACGTTGAGTAGCCTTTTCTCAAGCCCTAAATCGAGTTGACCTTGAGACCAAATTCCCGCGCGGCGTCTTCCAGCCAAGTCCAAGCATACTCCGCGAAACTACGGGCCATGTAGATATCGAACGTGTCGGTTTTCACACAATGCAGCAGCATATCCGTCCGGCCAAGCAGCGTCTGAACACATTGCCCGGGTCCGAAAATCATGGGGTGGAAGTCCAACGGGCATCCCTTCGCCAACACCTGGCGAGCCCGATCACCGGCAAGATGAATGACCGTACGGCCATCTGATACCGGCGTGACGGCTGCGTGCTGACCAGCGAGCGCTTTCCCGAGCTTTTCGGCGTTTGACTGCCCAGCACCGGCCACCAGCCACTCGTTGGGGCCAAGCCATAATATATTCATTCCGCCGCGTTTCGAACTGACGGTATTGGCATCTGTCGGCAGTGAAATACCCAAGGCTTTTATCACTGCGGCAATGAATGCCGGGTCCTTGGCATCGCCGCGCAAATTGACCAGCGTTCGACCTGAAATTTCTGACATCTCCACACCAGCGCCCGTCAGCCCTGCATCGGCCACGGCGCGGGCATCCAGATGCAAATGGGCGAGGGGGCTTTGGCGCAAGTAGGTCTCAGGCATGCAACTTCCCCCCATCCGGATCGTAAAACACTGGCGATGTCACGGTTGCGGCGACGGTCTTGTCTTCAAGCGGGATATAGACAACCTCGCCGTGACGCGCCCGTCCGCCTTTGATCAAGGCCAGGGCAAACGCACACCCAAGCGTCGGCGAATGATAACTCGACGTGACGTGCCCAATCATGGGTATCGGCATCTGCGCGCTCGAAACGTCATATTTTTCAGCCGTAATCTGGCCGCCCTCGGGCAATCGTTCATTCGGATCAACGGGAAGCAGGCCGACCAATTGTTTGCGATCCGGGCGGGCGTTGTCAGCGCGGGCAAGCGAACGGCGACCCAGAAAATCCTTCTTCTTGGAAACCGCCCAAGCCATGCCGACATCATCGGGCGTGACCGTGCCGTCGGTTTCCTGGCCGGCGATGATGTAGCCTTTCTCAGCGCGCAACACGTGCATGGTCTCCGTGCCGAAGGGCGTGATACCAAATTTGTCGCCGGCATTCATAAACGCCGTCCACACGCTCATGCCATAACTCGCAGGTACGTTGATCTCGTAGGACAGTTCTCCGGTAAAGCTGACGCGAAACACTCTAGCCGGAATTCCGGCCACGTGCCCCTCACGCATGGTCATGAACGGAAAAGCTTTAGGTGAGAGATCGATGTCATCGGTAAACTCTGCCAGCAGATCGCGCGCCTGCGGGCCGCAAATCGTAATGTTGGCCCAGTGCTCAGTCACCGAGGAGCAATAGACGTCGAGTTCTGGCCATTCCGTCTGCAGCCATTCCTCCAACCATTCCAGCACGCGCGCTGCATTGCCTGACGTGGTGGTCATCAGATAATGATTTTCGGCCAGACGCGTGGTCACACCGTCGTCAAAGATCATGCCGTCTTCGCCCAACATCAGGCCGTAGCGGCTGTGCCCCACGGCAAGCATGTCCCAGGCGTTGGTGTAAACCCAATTGAGAATTTTTGTAGCGTCCGATCCCTGAATGTCGATCTTGCCTAGTGTCGTGGCGTCAAGGATACCGACAGCGCTCCGTACCGCCAGGCATTCGCGATCCACCGCGCGGCGCATGTTTTCACCTTTTTTCGGGTAGTACCAAGGCCGCTTCCATTGCCCGACGTCCTCCCACTTGGCGCCCGCCAGTTCGTGCCAACGATGCATGGGCGTCATTCGTACCGGGTCCATCAAAGGCCCGACATCGCGGCCTGCGAGTGCGCCGATAGTCACGGGCGTGTAAGGCGGTCGGAAAGTCGTGGTGCCCACTTGCCCGGGATTGTCGACCCCCAAGGCTTGGCCCAATACGGCCATGCCGGGGATATTGCCCGTCTTGCCCTGGTCGGGCGCCATGCCCAGCGTGGTGTAGCGTTTGGCGTGCTCGATGGATTGGTAGCCCTCGCGCGCCGCCAGTTGCACGTCATTAACTGTCACATCATGGGCCTGATCGAGGAAATGCTTGGATCGTCGGCCCGTGGGTTCGGTCGTCGGCACCACCCACAAAAGGCGCACGTCGCCTTCGTCTTCGGTTTCCACCTCTGGCGCCTTGCGCCGGCTTTGCTTTTTCGCACCGGCTGCATTGGCGGCTTTCTTACCGGCGGCCAAGCCTGTCGTCAGGCAACCAGCAAGATCGAACGTCCCTGCCGCCGAGCCAACTGATTGGCAAGCTTGCTTGGTCTCACCCGGTAGGTAAATGCCACGCTCGGCTTCGAAAACGGCTTTGCCACCGGTATGGGAATGCAGGTGCACCGCCGGGTTCCAGCCGCCGGACGATGCGAGCACGCTACAAGAAATTTTCCGGGCCGAGCCGGTCACACCGTCGCCCGTGTCGTTCAGGGGCATGACATCGACGCTCTTGACGCCTCGCGCACCTTCAACGGCGGTAACAGCGGCACCGTCAATCACTTCAATGCCTTCCGCCATGGCTTGTGTAACCAATTCACTGGCGGGATCGGAGCGCAGGTCAATGACGGCGGGAACCGAAATGCCGTGCGATTTGAGATCAAGCGCCGTGCGGTACGCGTCGTCGTTGTTGGTGAACAGGCAGACGCGTTGGCCGGCGGCAACGGCGTAGCGATTGGCATAGGCGCGCACGGCGCCCGACAGCATAACGCCGGGCCGGTCGTTGTCGGCAAAAATCAATGGGCGTTCGATCGCGCCGGTGGCCAACACGACCTGCTTGGCGCGCACCCGCCAAATGCGCTGGCGCGATTTGTCGCCGCCATCGACTTGGGTGTCGCCACGGTGCTCGCAAAGTCCCATGAAGTTATGGTCGAAATAACCAAACGCAGTCGTGCGGGTAAGCACGCGGGTGTCTTCGGCGTCGGCCAGTTCCGCCAACGCGGCATCAATCCACTCGAGCGCGGGTTTACCGCCGATCTCGCGGCGATCGTTCAGCAACCAACCCCCGCCGCGGTCTTGCTCGTCGGCCAAAATCACCCGAGCGCCCGCGCGCGTTGCTGCCAGAGCAGTTGAAATGCCAGCGGGGCCAGCACCGACAACCAGCACGTCGCAGTGTGCGTTCATTTTGTCGTAATGGTCCGGGTCGGGACCATCGGGCGCATGGCCAAGGCCTGCGGCACTGCGGATGAAATGTTCATACAACGGCCAGGCGGGGGCCGGCCACATGAAGGTTTTGTAGTAAAAGCCCGCCGGGATTAATCGGCTGGCCCACCCCATAACGCCCATAAGGTCGAAGTCGGGGCCGGGCCAGCAGTTGATGCTTTCAGCTTCCAGGCCATCATAAAGCGCGATGCGGGTCGCTTGCTGGTTGGGCAGGGTGCGTTGGCCGCGCTCCAGTTGCACAAGCGCATTGGGCTCTTCCGCACCGCTGGCGAAGATGCCGCGCGGGCGATGGTACTTGAAGCTGCGGCCAACCAATTTCACCCCATTGGCCAACAGCGCCGAGGCAAGCGTATC
>JABIPG010000120.1 GCA_018698795.1 Rhodospirillaceae bacterium | reverse complement strand
GGGAACTTTACGCCATGTGGGCTTGGCTCGGCGTATTTCTGGATGCGAGTTTCCGACTCGTCATTGATGGTGACAGTGCAGCTATTCAAGCCCGTGCAGCGACATTCTTGGTCATGGGTATTGGCGGGGCTATCGGATGCATTGTCGGTGGCTATCTGGCTGACCGTGTCGGCCGCACGTACCTGACCATGGCCGCCATGGCCATCAGCGGGACGTGCGCATTGACGGTTGGATTTCTATTCGGCGGCAATCCGTGGCTACTCACAACGCTCTGCTTCATATGGGGTATAAGCATCGTTGCCGATTCCGCCCAATTTTCATCCTCAGTTACCGAATTGGCACCGCCCGACCGTATCGGCACAATGCTGACTGTTCAGACGTCCGCAGGTTTCTTACTGACCCTCGCGACCGTGCACCTCATGCCCTATGCTGTCGATTGGTGGGGTTGGGAAAAAGCCTTCATGATCCTCGCGATCGGGCCGTTCATCGGTGTGATCGCAATGGGAAGGCTGCGGCTCAAACCAGAATCAGCGAAAATGGCGGGCGGTAGACGCTAGAGCCGCCGCTCGAAGCATGCTAAACCCCGGCGCATGTTGCACATAAACGACCTCGTATACCGCATTGGTGGGCGCACTTTGTTCGAAGGTGCCACTTTGCACGTTCCGGACGGCCACAAAATGGGCCTCGTGGGCCGCAATGGAACAGGCAAGACAACCCTGTTCAAACTGATTTTAGGCGAACTGTCGCCCGATGACGGCAGCGTCAATACTCGCAAAGCCATGCGTGTCGGCACCGTGGCGCAGGAAGCGCCAGGCGGATCGACCTTGTTGGTAGATCATGTTCTTGCAGCCGACACCGAACGCCGTGAATTGCTCGCCCGTTCAGAAACCGCAACAGAAGCCCACGACATCGCCCATATCCACACACGTCTGGCTGATATTGAGGCCGAGTCTGCGCCAGCTCGCGCGGCGCGAATTTTGGCTGGTCTTGGTTTTGACGAGGCCGCACAACGCAGACCGTGCGCCGAATTTTCCGGCGGCTGGCGCATGCGTGTCGCCTTGGCTGCCGCGCTGTTTGCCAATCCCGATATATTGTTGCTTGATGAACCCACCAACCATCTGGATCTAGAAGCTGCACTTTGGCTCGAAGGGTATCTCGCCAGTTGGCCAGGGACGTTGTTGGTCATCAGCCATGATCGCACGTTGCTGAACAAAGTTGTCGGTGAAATCGCGCATCTTGAAAACCTAAAACTTACCCGATACGCTGGCGGCTACGACCGATTCGAACGCACTCGGCGCGAACGCCAAGAACTTGACGCCAAGCTACGTTCGAAACAGCAAGTCCAGCGCCGCCATATCGAGTCTTTTGTAGAGCGCTTCCGCTTCACGGCTTCTAAAGCACGCCAAGCGCAAAGCCGGCTGAAAATGCTCGAGAAAATGACCCCCATCGCGTCGGTGGTCGAGCAGCGTACAGTCGCGTTTGATTTTCCCGACCCCGACCCGCTGTCGCCACCATTGATTGCACTGGACCGAGCCGATGTCGGGTATGGCGATACGCCAGTATTGAAGAACCTCGATTTTCGCATTGATATGGATGACCGCATCGCTCTCTTGGGTGCCAACGGTAATGGTAAGTCCACTTTGGTGAAACTGCTTGCCGGGCGGCTTAAGCCCATGACCGGAAAACTGGTGAAATCCGCAAAGCTGAAAGTTGGGTATTTCGCCCAACATCAGGCCGAAGAACTGACGCTATCAGAAAACCCATACCATCATTTAGCGCGATTGATGCCCATGGCAACGGAGGCGAAAGTGCGGGCGCACTTGGGAAGGTTTGGTTTTTCTGGCGAGCGCGCAGACGTCAAATGCGAAAGCCTATCAGGTGGCGAGAAAGCACGCCTTCTGTTCGCCATGACCAGCACCGAGAAGCCGCACATTCTGCTGCTCGATGAGCCCACCAACCACCTCGACGTCGATGCGCGCGAAGCACTTGTTCAAGCGCTCAACACCTATGACGGCGCTGTTGTGTTGGTCAGCCATGACGCACATCTGGTGGAACTTGTCTGTGACCGTTTGTGGATTGTCGCCGATAACGCCTGTCATGCGTTTGAAGGTGATCTCAGCGATTATCGCAATCAACTGGCCGAAAGTCGGCGTGCCCAAAGGCGCGCAACGCGCGACGCGGGTGATGAGTTGCCGGAAAACAGCGCCAGCAACCGCAAGGATGCGCGGCGTGAACGTGCTCAACAGCGCGCCGCAACAGCGGATTTGCGAAAGGCCGTCCGAGACCATGAGCAATTGATCGAAAAACTTACCGCGAAAAAAGAAGCGCTTGAAACCAAATTGGCGGACCCGGATGTCTACGAAGGATCAACGGCAAAATTAATGGAACTTCAAGTCCGCCACGCCGATATCAAAGCCCAACTGACAAAAACCGAGGAAACCTGGTTTGAGCTAAGCGAACGCCTTGAGGTCACCGAGTAACCCGCGCCGCCAATTTTTCTGCTGCACCCTCCAATCAAAGCCCGACTGATCCAATGCCGGACGGAAGGGTGACGGGTCGAAATCGCGCATAAATGCTGAGAAGGCATCCACTGGCAACGGTTTGGATACGAAATACCCCTGCACTTCCTGGCATTCGATACCGTGCAGAAAAGCCATTTGTTCCGCGGTCTCCACACCTTCGGCGGTCACAGCCATATCGAAGCTCTCACCCAAAGTCGTAATCGCGCGTGCAATGGCACCGCCTTTGGCCGTTTGCCCGATATCATCGACAAAGGCCTTGTCGATCTTGATCCGTTGCACGGGGAAATTTTTCAGATAGCTCAAGCTGGAATAACCGGTGCCGAAATCGTCAATCGCCAGTGAAATCCCAAGTTCTGAAATCCCGGCAAATACCTCCGAAGCCTGCGCAGCATTATCCATGGCCGCAGTTTCTGTAATTTCCAACTCCAGCAACTCCGGTGCCAGACCGGTCTCCGCCAACGCCGCACTCAAGTCGTTGAGCAACGTCGCATTTCCAAATTGCACAGCCGACAGATTGACCGCTACTTTCAGTGGGCCCAAGCCCGCGTCATTCCACTCCTTGGTCCGACGACAGGCCTCGCGCAACACCCAATCGCCCAGCGGAATGATCAATCGAGATGTCTCAGCAATGGGGATAAACTCTGCCGGAGAAACAAACCCGTGCACAGGGTCGATCCAGCGAACCAGTGCTTCCATACCTGTTATCCGCCCCGTGGCGAGATCCAGTTTAGGTTGGTAGTGCACCTCCAGCGTTTCGCGATCGATGGCAAGTCGGAGATCGTGTTCCAAGGCATGTTTGCGCTGGACCTCGGCATTCATCTCGGCAATGAAAAACCGATGGTCATCACCACCTGCGGCTTTGCAACGATCCAATGCGATATCAGCATGATGCAACAATTTATCGGCATCTTCAGCGTCGTCTGGGAATACGGCAATGCCGATACTGGCGGCGGGCAGTATTTCACCGTTTTCCGTCGATACCGGCGCACGCAATGCCGCATTGAGCCGCCGTGCCAGTTGATCGATACCGTCGGCACCTGTTGGTTCTGGTTGAATGATTGCAAATTCATCCCCGCCCAGTCGTGCGACGATATCGGTGGCGCGCAGGCAGCGGCTCAATCGCTCTGCTGTTGTTTGCAGAAGGTTGTCGCCAGATGCATGCCCTTGTGTCTCATTGATGAATTTAAAATCGTCCAAACCAATGACCAGCACAGCAGCCATTCGCTTGCTCCGCCGAGCTACGGCTAATACTTGCCCCAACTGGTCTTGGAACACGGAACGCGTCGGCAAGCCGGTCAGTGCGTCCAGGTGAGCTAGTCTCTGTGCATCAAGTGCCGCCACTTTGTGATGGGTGACATCATGCGCGTGTACTGTCACCCACCCATTGTCGGTTTGGGGTGAAGCATGGATATCAAAAACTCGCTCGCCGGCAGATATCTCAGCACAGCCAGCGACGTTCGGCGATAGCTCACGAATAGATGCCACCCAATCGGCTGGCAAATCGCTTCCTAACCCGGAAGAGAGCATCCGCAACAATTCACTTGCCGCTGCGTTGGCGTAACGGACTGCGCCTTCTGCATCAATGCGGAAAACTGGTTCCGGTGCTTCCATCACCGTACCACCCGCCGCCGCGACAGTTCCTCCAATGGTAGCGTTGTGGTCTGTGGCAACCGTTCGATAATTCGGTTTCCTCATTTGCGACTGCTCCCGGTCCGATAAAAAGACCTGCTGCACATTCCCTCTAATAGTTCCACAAAAGCAGATATTTCCGATTCGCGCGGTGACGGTGATCACAGCCTAGATTTCGTGAAACTTTTCAGTCCATTAACAAATCATCGTCGAGATGGTTAAGATGACGCCCCTCTGCGATTATTCGGAACCCCAATGTCTTCTTCTCTTGTCGACGCTGCCGGCTATCAACACTCCCGCATGGACCGAGATGCCCGCATCCTGTCCTTGGTTCCGAGCTTAACGGAACTGTTGTTCGATCTGGGCCTCGCCCGCCGTTTGGTCGGCCGGACCAATTTCTGCGTTCATCCAAATCCCGGCGTCGAAGCCATTGCCAGTGTCGGCGGCACCAAGCAGATCGACATGGACAAAGTGGCGGGCCTCAACCCCACTCATGCGCTCGTCAACATCGATGAGAACCCCAAGGACATGGCAGATGCCCTTGCAGAAATGGGCATAGAAGTTGTTGTCACTCACCCTTTCACGGTTACCGACAATGTGGCGCTGTTTCGATTGATCGGCGGTATTTTCAATGCGGGCGAAAACGCCGAGCAGTTGATCCGTGACTTCGATTCTGCACTGGCTGATCTCCACGCACAGGACTGGAAATCTCATCGCGTGCTTTACTTAATATGGCGCAAACCCTGGATGAGCATTTCCGCGGGCACCTACATCGCCGATATGTTGGCGCAAACCAACTGGCAAGTCATCGACCACCAGTCAACCGCACGCTATCCGGAAATTGATCTTACTAACACGCTATTGGCGCAAACCGATCTTGTGCTTTTTTCCACCGAGCCTTTTCCATTCAAGTTGAAACATCTCGATACCTTCGGTGCTGAATTTCCGGCTCACGCGAATAAGGCCCGTTTGATCGATGCTGAAATGGTATCTTGGTACGGCAGCCGCGTGATCGCTGGGCTTCGATATCTGGCTAAGTTTGCCGGTGGTGTGACAGCATGATCGCACTTCGTTTGGCATGGTTTTACGCTGCAGCTTTTACCGTCATTGGCGCGTCGATGCCGTTTTGGCCGTTGTGGCTGAAATCGCGAGGGCTGAGCGTGGAGGACATTGGTCTCGTGATCGCCATCGGCATCACGGCTAAAACCCTGGCTAACCCGCTGATCGCGAGTGCCGCGGACCAGCGAGGTGAACGCAAGCGGATCATGGCTATACTCGTTCTTCTGACAACCGCAGTATTCGCGATGTTCCATTGGGCCTACGGATTTTGGGCGATCTTGGCCGTCACCATGACATTTCATATGTTGTGGTCGCCGACCATGCCGTTGATGGAATCGCTGACCATGCAGACGGCGAAAATCCAGCCTATCGACTATGGTCGCGTACGGCTTTGGGGCTCGCTCACCTTCATCGCCGCCGCCTGGGCCATGGGGCATGTGCTGGAAGGCCGTTCCATTGATCTCGTTTTTTGGGTCACGCTCAGCTTTCTCGCGGTAACATTCTTATCCACCCTGACGTTGCCCGATACCCGCATCGCCAAACCGAAAGCCGGTACCCGCCCACTCGGCGCCGTACTTACGGACCGAACCTTCATCATCTTCGTCGCCGCCACGGCACTGATCCAATCGAGCCACGGCGTCTACTACACAGTCGGCACCATCCACTGGCAGAGCGTCGGCCATTCCGAGGCGGTCATCGGTTGGCTGTGGGCGGAAGGTGTGATCGCCGAGGTGCTGCTGTTTATCTGGGGCGACAAAATCGTCAAACGGTTCGGCGCGGCGCGACTGATTGCCATTGGTGGGCTGGGCGGATTGATCCGCTGGGCCGGGACAGGGTTTACCGATGCTTTGCCGTCGTTGATGATTTTGCAATTGCTGCATGGCCTTTCCTTCGGTGCGGCCCATTTGGGCGCTATCTATTTCATTGCCCGGCGCATGGCGCCTGAGGTTTCAGCCACGGCGCAAAGCGTCTATGCGGCCGTGGTCATGGGGCTGGCCATGGGAGCGTCGGCATGGCTATCGGGCGTGCTCTACGCCGACGTCGCCAGCCGCGCCTACCTCGCCATGGCGGTGATGTCAGGCCTCGGCGCCGCCATCGCCTTTTACCTGAGACGACGCGACTAATCACCTCGCCGCTGAATGGCGCCATAGCGCGCCAACAAATTTTCAGCCCGACGCACCACCGGCACATCGATCATCTTGTCGTCCACGGTGATGGCGCCCGTGCCGGCCAACTCGGCTTGTGCATAAGCCGCAACCACACGCCTTGCGTGAGCCACCTCCGCGTCGGAAGGCTGGAACGCGGCATTCAAGACCGGCACCACGCTCGGATGGATACAGGCCGCTCCCTCAAAACCAAACCGATGCGAACGTTCAGCCACGCTACGCACCGCATCGAGATCGTTGTAGTCCGCAATCGTGCCCATGATCCCGAACGGCACCAACCCCGCCGCCCGGGCGACGATGGCCAGGTGCTGCTTCGGCATCGCCAGGGTATCGGCGTCCGGCACCATACCGAGATCGAGCGCGATGTCTTCGCCGCCCAATACCAACGCTGCGATGCGATCATCGGCCCCGGCGATCTCTTCCGCCCGCAAATACGCGCTCGCCGTCTCGATCATCGCCACCAGCCGGATCTGCCCAGCCTCGATCCCGCGCGCGGCTTCGAGTTCCGACACCTTGGCCGAGATCGCCTGCACATAGGCGCCATCGCGCACCTTGGTGACATAGATACCGCGCACATCGGGTAGTACGGCAGCATCCAAATCCGCAAACGCTTCGGCCTCGGGCGAATTGATCCGCACTGTCACATCCGCGCCCGATTGCCCCACTTGCGCCACTGCATCGGCCAAACCTGCCCGTGCACCAGGGCGCTCCGCCGCCGGGACGCTGTCCTCCAAGTCCAAAATGATGGCATCGGCGCCGCGCGTGTGCGCCTTGGCAATGAAGCGCGAATTGTTGGCCGGCACGTAAAGCTGCGAGCGCCACACCATTGGTTCTCTACTCATATCACGCCTCCGGACCGCAGTGCCGATATCTCATCGTCGTCAAATCCGGCTTCCGACAAAACATCCTCCGTGTGCTGGCCCAGGGTTGGGGCCGGTCGACGGAACCCACCGGGCGTTCGCGAAAGACGCGGGTGGATATTGTGATGCGTCGCGGTTTCAGTTTCCTCATCGGGCATTTCTACTAAAACCTCGCGTTCACGCACATGCGGATCGGCCATGATGTCGCCTGCGTTATAAACTGGCGCACCGGTCACACCGGCTTCGTGAAAGATCGCCAAAACCTCATCCCGGTCGCGCTGCGCGATCCACGCCGCGACAATATCATTGACCTCGTCGCGGTTGCGCACTCGGTCGGTGTTGGTGCGGAACTTGGGGTCCGTAATCATGTCTTCTCGTCCAATCACCCGAAACAGCCGTTCCGCCATGGCCTGAACCGAAGCCGACAACGAAATGGCGCCGCCGTCGCGGGTGGCATAAACATCGCGCGGTGCCGACGTGTTCGAGCGGTTACCGACGCGCTCCTTGACCTGGCCCGTGAGTTCATAGGTGTAAGCCTCGGGCCCGAGCGTCGCCAAGATCGGCTCCAGCAACGACAAATCAATCACCTGCCCCCTACCTCCATTTGCGCCACCTTTCGATTCCACCTCCCGAAGCGCCACCATCGTCGCGAAAGCGCCTTGCAGGCCGGCGATCATATCGGCCAACGCCAACGGCGGCAGCAACGGTGGACGGTCGGGGAAACCGTTGCGGCTGGCGAAGCCGGACATGGCCTCCACTAACGAGCCGAACCCCGGTCGCTCGCGGTAAGGACCCGTTTGCCCAAACCCCGAGACCCGCACCAACACCAGCTTGGGGTTGCGCGCCGCCAACACATCGGGCCCGAGACCGAATTCCTCCATGCGGCCGGGGCGATAGTTCTCGACCAACACATCGGCGCCCTCAACCAACTTGAGCAGCGCTTCAACAGCCCCCTCGGCGCGCAAGTTCATCGCCAGACTGCGCTTGTTGCGGCAATAGACCTTCCAGAACGCCTCAATGCCGTTCTCCGTCCAGGCGCGCAGCGGGTCTCCCTTGCCGGTGGGTTCGATCTTGATCACATCGGCGCCCATATCGGCCAATTGCAGGGTCAACATGTTACCCGCCACGAGCCGTGTCAGGTCGAGTACCCGGATACCGGCTAATGGTCCGGTCGCATTTTCATCGAATGTTTTCATGTTTCTCCCCGATCATGTCAGCTTCAATGACACCGTGCGACTTTTCAAGCCCCGCCGAACCCGCAAGAATAACCCTCGATCAATCTGAGGAGCATCCCCATGACCCGTACCGCCGTCATTACCGGAGCCAGCCGCGGCATCGGCAAAGCCATTTCCACCCGCCTGGCCGACGACGGTTGGCGCACCATCAACCTGGACATAGCGCCACCGGCCGACGGCGATGCCGACAACTGGATTGAAACCGACCTCTCGGACCCCGCTTCCATCACCGCAGCATTCCAGAAGGCCCGCGATCAAGGCCCGATTACCGGGCTGGTCAACAATGCCGCCATCGCCCTGGTCGACACACTGGAAGAGTCCAGCATCGATGACTTCGACCGCACCATGGCCATCAACCTACGCGCGCCAATGCTGTGCGCTCAGGCCGT
>JABIPG010000154.1 GCA_018698795.1 Rhodospirillaceae bacterium | reverse complement strand
GCGCTGTCGGGCCTGACTGGCTGTGCTAGCTTGGTGATGGCGCCGAAGACCGAAAGTCCGCTCAAACATATTGAGTTTGTGAGCCTCAGCCCGGGACGGGCGCTCGTGGTGTTGGTGACGGAAAGCGGTATCGTCGAGAACCGCATCATCCAAACGCCTGAGCTACTGTCACCGTCGAGCCTCGTGCAGGCGAGCAATTTTCTGAGTGCGCGTTTGGTTGGGCGCACGGTCGTTGAGGCTTACGATGAGATCATGTCCGAGCTTGAGCAAAACCGCGCTGAGCTTGATGGCCTGACGCAGCGTGTTGTTGAAAGCGGCCTCGCCACCTGGGCAGGCAACAGTGATGAGGGCATGCCCGGCGGCTCGCTGATTGTGCGTGGCCAGGCGAACCTTTTGGAAGATGTCAGTGTGCTCAACGACCTGGAGCACATCCGCAACCTGTTCACCACGCTGGAAACCAAAGAAGAGATGCTGAAGCTTCTATCCCTGACGGACACGGCTGAAGGCGTGCAGATATTCATCGGTGCCGACAGCCAGCTGTTCAATATGGCCGGCGTTTCGGTGGTGGTGGATTCGTTTAAAAACAGCACCGAACAGGTGTTGGGCGCCATTGGCGTCATCGGCCCTTCGCGCATGAACTATGCACGCATCATCCCAATGGTCGACTACACAGCAAAATTGATCGGCCGGATGCTCGGCTAAACTTGACCAAACCATTCGCAGATACGGAGATGGAAACACCCATGACCCCCCAAGACACGCCCCAAGACACGCCCCAAGAAAGCGGTCCGGCCAACGACAAGCAAAACCCGGACGTAAGCGACAGCGCCGAAGACCCAACCTTCGCACCCTCGGAAACAAGCCCAGAGCCTGTGCTTGACGTGACCACCGAAGCGGCACCGGAAGGAGATCCGGCAGAGGCTGCGGATGCACCCGATGGTGAGGCGGAAAGCGCTGCCCCAAATATCTCGCCGGAAGAGATGGCCGCGTCCAGAATTGCCGAACTTGAGGCCGAGACGGCAGAGCTTAACGACAAGCTGCTACGCGCCTTGGCGGAAACCGAGAATGTGCGACGCCGTGCGCAGCGGGACCGGGAAGACGCATCGAAATACGCGATCAAGGGGTTCGCCGAAGACATGGTGCGGGTTGCCGATAACATGGGCCGCGCGCTGGCCAGCATTGATGCTGATGCCCGCGCTGCCGATGCCAATATGGAAAACTTGGCCGTCGGCGTTGAGATGGTCAACAAGGAACTGATGAGTGCTTTCGAGCGAGCCGGCGTCAAACCCATCGAGGCCATGGGCGCGCGTTTCGACCCGATGCTGCACGAGGCCATGTTCGAGATTCAGGATCCGGATCAGCCGTCTGGTACTGTCACGCAGGTGATGGAAGACGGGTTCACCTTGCATGGCCGCACGCTGCGCGCAGCGAAAGTCGGCGTCACCAAGGGCGGCCCCAAGGTCACGCCACCGAAGGAAGGTGACGAAACTGCGGCTGAGCCAGCGAAGCGAGAAGGCCAACAAGCCTATGAAGCGCAGGGAGATGCTCCGCCGGAAGCCGGTGGACAAGTTGACCAGGAGCTGTAAACCAACTCGGCCCGGAACATCGTGCAAAACGTTGCGTGTTCCGAAGCTCAGGCCTATATAAGCGCGGGAAAGCCGCCAATGCGAGCTTCTCCCGTACGCACACCACCAGGGATTTCGGGCAGTGCCTGTATGGGCTGCCCCAGAAATTGCCGCAAACGATGAGGACGATATGAGTAAAGTTATTGGGATCGACCTGGGCACGACGAATTCGTGTATTGCCATTATGGATGGCAAAGAAGCCAAGGTTGTTGAAAATGCCGAAGGCGCGCGCACCACACCTTCGATGGTTGCCTTCGCTGACGAAGGCGAACGACTGGTCGGCCAGCCGGCGAAACGCCAGGCGGTGACCAACCCGGAAAATACGCTGTTTGCGATCAAGCGTTTGATCGGCCGGCGCTACGATGATCCGATCACCAAGGAAGATAAAAAACTGGTGCCCTACGATATCGTCAAGGGCGACAACGGCGATGCCTGGGTGGCCGCCGAGGGCGAGAAATACAGCCCCAGCCAAGTCAGCGCATTCATTTTGCAAAAAATGAAAGAGACCGCCGAGAGCTATCTGGGCGAGGCCGTGACCCAAGCGGTGATCACCGTGCCCGCTTACTTCAATGATTCCCAGCGCCAAGCCACCAAGGACGCGGGCAAGATTGCCGGCCTGGAGGTGCTACGCATCATCAACGAGCCGACAGCAGCCGCGCTCGCCTATGGCCTTGAGAAAAAAGAGGCCGGCATCATCGCGGTCTATGACCTGGGTGGCGGCACGTTCGACGTCTCGGTCCTGGAGATCGGCGACGGCGTGTTCGAGGTGAAATCGACCAACGGCGATACGTTCTTAGGCGGTGAAGATTTCGACAAGCGTATCGTCGACTACTTGGCCGACGAATTCAAAAAAGAGAACACGGTTGATCTGCGCGAAGACAAGCTTGCCTTGCAGCGCCTGAAAGAGGCCGCGGAAAAAGCCAAAATCGAGTTGTCGTCGACAGCCCAGACGGAAGTGAATTTACCGTTCATCACCGCCGATCAGTCGGGCCCGAAACACCTCAATATCAAGCTCAGCCGCTCCAAATTGGAAGCACTGGTCGAGGAATTGGTCGAGCGCACCATTAAGCCTTGCGCCCAGGCACTGAAGGATGCCGGCCTTAAGGCGTCGGAAATCGACGAGGTCATCTTGGTCGGCGGCATGACTCGCATGCCCAAGGTGCAAGAAGTGGTGAAATCGTTCTTCGGGCGCGAGCCGCACAAAGGCGTCAACCCGGACGAAGTGGTTGCCATCGGCGCTGCCATTCAGGGCGGCGTGTTGAAGGGCGACGTCAAGGACGTGTTGTTACTCGATGTGACGCCGCTGTCGCTCGGTATCGAGACGTTGGGTGGTGTGTTCACCCGCCTGATCGACCGCAACACCACGATCCCGACACGGAAATCTCAGGTGTTTTCGACCGCCGAAGACAGCCAGACGGCAGTGACCATCCGCGTTTTCCAAGGTGAGCGCGAAATGGCAGCAGACAATAAAATCCTCGGCCAATTCGATTTGGTCGGTATTCCGCCGGCGCAGCGCGGCTTGCCGCAGATCGAGGTGACTTTCGATATCGATGCGAACGGTATCGTCAATGTCTCGGCCAAAGACAAAGCCACCGGCAAGGAACAGCAAATCCGCATCCAGGCATCCGGCGGTTTAGGCGATGACGATATCGAACGCATGGTTCAGGAAGCCGAGCAAAACGCTGAGGAAGACAAGCAGCGGCGCGAGGGCGTTGAAGCGCGCAACACCGCCGATTCCATGATCCATGCCACCGAGAAAAACCTGTCTGAATACGGTGACCAAGTGCCGGAAGAGGACAAGACGGCGATCGAGACTGCGGTTACCGAGCTGAAGGAAGCGCTTGAAGGCGACGATGTTGACGACATCACCGCCAAGACGGAAGCCCTGACGCAAGCATCTATGAAGCTGGGCGAAGCCATGTATAAGGCGGCGCAGGCGGAAGGTGGTGCCGAGGGCATGGCCGCCGATATGGGGGCTGGAATGGGCCCGGATATGGGCGGTGCTTCCGGTGCGGACGCCGAGCAACCGGTCGACGACAATGTGGTCGATGCTGACTTCGAGGAAGTCGATCCCGAAGCCGAGAAAAAGAAGGACGACTGACGGGCTTGCGGGCGGTGTTCGTAAGAAGCGCCGCCCGTCCCGCATTCTCCTGCACCGGCGATTGATCACCGGGGGACACGGACATGGCGAAATCTGATTTCTACGAAACTCTTGGCGTTGGCCGTGATGCTGGCGGCGATGAAGTCAAGAAGGCGTACCGCAAGCTCGCCATGAAATATCATCCGGACCGCAATCCGGGTGATAAGGACGCCGAGCAAAGCTTCAAAGACGTCAATGAGGCCTATGAGGTCTTGAAGGACGACGACAAGCGCGCGGCCTACGACCGTTTTGGCCATGCGGCCTTCGAGCAGGGTGGCCCCGGCGGCGGTGGCTTTGGCGGCGGGGGCGGTGGTTTCGGCTCCGGGTTCGCCGATATTTTCGATGAGATGTTTGGTGATTTCGCCGGTGGGCGCCGAGGCGGCGGCCAGCAGGTCGGCAAAGGCGCCGATTTGCGCTTCAATATGGAAATCGGACTCGAAGACGCTTTTAAAGGCAAGCAAACGGAAATTCGCGTCCCCACATCGGTGGGCTGCGATACCTGTCACGGGTCGGGTGCATCGAGCGGCACGGGTCCCAGCGCCTGCCCGACCTGTCAGGGCCATGGCCGGGTACGTTCGCAATCGGGGTTCTTCACCGTTGAGCGCACATGCCCCAATTGTCAGGGTACCGGCGAGGTCATTCAGGACCCATGCACGAATTGTGGTGGCGCGGGCCGCGTCCAAAAAGAAAAAACCCTGAGCGTCAATATCCCCGCTGGGGTCGAGGACGGCACCCGCATCCGTTTGTCGGGCGAGGGTGAGGCCGGGCTGCGCGGTGCGCCGGCGGGTGATCTGTATATCTTTTTGCATCTTCAGCCGCACCGCTTCTTCCAGCGCGATGGCGCGGATATTTACTGCCGGGTGCCGATCCCCATGACCCGCGCCGCGCTTGGCGGCACCGTCGAGGTGCCCACCGTTGACGGCACGATCGCGCGCATCTCGATTCCCGCCGGTACGCCCACCGGTCACCAGTTCCGGCTCAAGGGCAAGGGCATGAGCGTGCTACGCTCCAAGGCGCGCGGCGACATGTTTGTGCAGGCCAATGTGGAAACGCCGCAAAACCTGACCAAGCGCCAGAAAGAGCTGCTGAAGGAATTCGAAGGCGAGGGCGGCAATGAGCGCCACAGCCCTGAAGCGCACGGCTTCTTCTCCAAAGTCAAAGACTTGTGGGAAGACTTAAAAGAATAGCCGTCAGGCCCCTAAGCATTTGATATTATTTATTTTGCTGCACGAAATGCTGCAGCAAAACGTGCAGCATAAATGGCGCTAACCGACTAGATTTCGCATCGACACTAGGGCATCGGCAGCGGTTTCCGCGACATGGCAAATGGCGGCGTGTTGCTCTGCGGAGATACCGAGTTGGTCGATGATGCGGTTGGCAAATTCCGCCTCAGCGGAGTGGTATTCGCCATCCACCACCGAGATAATCAGCAGCTCGGCACCGAGGACAAGGCGCGAGCGCATATCATCGAACACGCTGAGATCGACCTCGGTATCGACGTCGGCGATGGGGGCGTTGCCGATGTAGCCGGCCTCCCAATACAGGCGGTCGAGGTAGGCCATCTCGGCATCGGCGACGATGCCGTCAGCGACGATCATCTGCTGCGCCAAATTGAAAAACGCCGTCTTTTCAGCTTTGTCGAGAATGTGCAGAAACATAACCTATTCTACACCGAAGCGATTTTTTCCAAAGGTGTTTCGCGGCCCGCCGGCAAGTTGTCGCGCAGCGCCGCCAGCAGGCCCGACTTCAGCCCCGTGTGCGCAGGCTCATCCCAAAGGTTGCGCCACTGCCTCGGGTCCTCGGCCAAATCATAGAGCTCGCCCTCAGTGCCGTCGTAGACATTGGTGGCGCCGTACTCGGTGATGACGTAGCGGCCGCCCTGCACGAAGGTGCGCAAGGTGATGGCGTTGCCGTCCCAACTGTCGATCCATTCCGTCGTCGTGCCGTCGCGATCACTATCGACCGATACCGTTGGCAGCGGTGCGCCCTGCATCCAACCCGGAACCTCGCCCGTAGCGGCGGCAATTGTCGGCGCGATATCCAGGTGCCCGACAGGGTCGTTGACGGCGCCGGGCGCGATGCCGGCAGACGGTGCCGGTCGCCAGATGAACGGCACATGCATCAATCCTTCGACATGATACGGCCCCTTGAACAGCATGCCGAAGTCGCCCTGGAACTCGCCGTGGTCAGTGGTGTAAATAACATCGGTGTCATTGTTCCAGCCTCTCGCGTCCAGATAGTCCATCACCGAGCCCACGGCTTCATCGATCAATTCGTTTTCGGCATGCACCTTGGCGTTAACCTCGCGGATGGCATCGGCGGAAAGATTGGCCGGCACGAAAGCCGGCGGCACCTCGAAGGCGAATTGATTTTCGCCCAGATACCATTCCCGCCAATGACGGGGTTTGCCGTCCAGCACCTCGAGACACTTCTCAACACTGCCCGGATAGGCATCCGGCAGAGGCAGATCGCGCCAATCGAATTTTTGCGCCGCTTCCATGGGCGGGTCCCACGGGTGGTGCGGGTCGGGGAAGCTCATCCAGCAAAACCAATCATCGGCGTCGTCCAGAGTATCGAGCCACGCCTTCGTGCGCTCAGCTGTCCAGTGCGTGTGGTAGAGGTCTTTCGGGATGGGGTTATGCGCCACCTGCGGCGCATCGGTATCGCCACCGGGCCGCGCAGAAGGGGTGCCTTGGACGGCGTATTCGTGGAAGCCCTCGACCTCGTCCGCGTGGTGTTCGTTTAGCCATTTGGGGTAATGAAATGTGGAGCGTGCGATGCGTCCCGAATGACCGGCAAGCTCCATCCGGTCGAAGCCGCGATGCGGGCCGATATTGCCCTCGTTGGCGGCGAGGTTTTCAAAAAACGTCGTGCCGGCGTGCGGCTCCAGGTGCGCCTTGCCCAGCAGCGCCGTCTTGTAGCCTTTCGACTTCATATGATGGCTCAGGCTCGGCGCATCGTCGGGCAGCGGAATGCCGTTTGATGTAACCCCATGGCGCCGGATTGATTGCCCGGTCAGGATGGTCGAACGCGCCGGCATGCACACGGTGCTTTGGTTCCGCGCCTGGGTGAAATTCAGCCCCGCAGCTGCCAACTTGTCGATGTTGGGGGTGGCGGCGAACTTGCCGCCGTTGCAGCCCAGCGCGTCGAATCGTTGTTGGTCGGTGGTGATCAGTAAAAATTTCCGGGCCATGCCTGTCCCCATTTCGTTAAGGTTGCCATATCATGGCGGACCGCCAATTGGGGTTCAAGTTGCGCGCGCGTCTCCGCTGGCTTAAGACACAGATGCGATACGTGAAGGAGCAAGCGCCATGAAAATCGGAATTGTCGGATGCGCGGGCCGCATGGGCCGGATGTTGGGCGGGGTTGTCTTGGATACCAATGGTGCGGAGCTGGCAGGCGGCACCGAGGTTTCGGGCAGCCCACATTTGGGTGCAGACTTGGGCGTGCTGGCGGGCGGTGAGCCGTCGGGATTATCGGCGGGTGACGATCCCGCAGAGATGTTTGCCGCCGTCGATGTCGTGCTCGACTTCACCATTCCCGCAGCCTCCCTGGCGCATGCGAGATTGGCCGCCGAGCATGGCAGCGCTTTGGTCATCGGCACCACGGGGCTGAGCAACGCGGACATGGTTGAGATCAGCCAGGCGGCTGAAAGCACCGCCATCGTGCACGCCGGCAATATGAGCCTCGGCGTCAATCTGTTGGTGGGCCTGGCCCGACAGGTCGCGGCGGCGCTTGGCTCGGATTACGACATTGAGGTGCTCGAGATGCACCACAAACACAAAATCGACGCGCCGTCCGGCACGGCATTGATGCTGGGCAAAGCCGCCGCCGAAGGCCGTGGCATTGCGCACGACGAAAGTGCGGTCATGAGCCGCGAAGGCGAAACCGGCGCACGCCCCGACGGCGCCATCGGCTATGCGACGTTGCGTGGCGGTGATGTGATCGGCGATCACAGCGTGATTTTCGCCGGCCCCGGCGAACGCATTGAGCTGGTCCATAAAGCCGGGGACCGTGGTTTGTTCGCGCGTGGCGCGGTGCGTGCCGCCATGTGGACCGAAGGCCAAGCGCCGGGTCTCTATACCATGCATGATGTGTTGGGAATTTAACGCGTAAGATTAAGCCCTAAGCTGATGCGGGCGAACCGGCGGGCAGACAGCGCTTAGGAATCGGCGTAGGTCACCCGCGATTTCACGCCGCTCATCCGCCGTCAGAAATGTGCCAAGCGCAATGACATGGCCGTGGCTGCGCAACTCCAACCGGCTGTTCGGTGCATCGGCAGCGATCAATTTTATCCGCGCCCAATGACGCGGGATCGACCAGCTCTCGCGTTGCCCCCACGGGTTGACCCGCTCTAGGTGTAGCTGGCGTTCGGTGACGGCGATGCGCTCGACAACACCGGTGCGGCGATGGTTAAAGTGCAGCAGCACCACTAACGCCACCAACTCCAACCCCATAAAGCCAAACACCGGCCAGGCGCCGGCCAGGCTAAACCCGACGGCCACCGGCACCATCACGCACGCAGCCGCCAACGCGAGCCATTTCAGTGCGGCGTGCGAGCTCGACCGGTTGGGCCTAAGCTCGGCGCTGAACACAATGGGGTCAGATGCGGGGGAGTCGGATGCCGGTATCGCCATCTCTGAATTTTAACCGCTCTAAGTTTCGCCGTCACAAAAAACTTGTTCATGAGGTTTGAGGCCATAAGCTTGGGCCATGAAAAAAACCGATGTCGAAGAATTTTACGCCCGCCTGCAGGCCGCTGACCCCGAGCCCAAGGGCGAGCTTAACTACACCAACCCCTATACCCTGTTGGTGGCGGTAACGCTGTCGGCGCAGGCAACCGACGTTGGCGTCAACAAGGCGACCGAGAAGCTGTTCAAGATCGTCGATACGCCTGGGAAGATGGTCAAGCTGGGCGAAGCCAAACTCAAAGATCACATCAAAACCATCGGGCTCTACAACACCAAGGGTAAAAATGTCATCGCGCTCAGCCACCTGTTGATCGAGCGCCACGATGGCGTGGTGCCCGATGATCAGGCAGCCCTTGAGGCTTTGCCCGGTGTCGGGCGCAAGACCGCCAACGTGGTTCGTAACATTGCCTTCGGCGCACCGACCATCGCGGTAGACACGCACATTTTCCGCATCGGCAACCGGACCGGCTTGGCGCCGGGTAAGACGGTGCTGGCGGTGGAAAAGAAACTCCTGAAGGTGACGCCTGACGCCTACATGCTGCACGCGCACCACTGGCTGATTTTGTTGGGGCGCTATATCTGCAAAGCGCGCAAACCCGACTGCCCGGCCTGCCCGGTGATCGAGCTTTGCCGATTTAAGGGAAAAACGACGCTTTAGCTATCCGGCGTTCGCAGCGCCGCAGCCCACCCCAACTTGTAAAGCCCGCGCCAGACGGCGTTCTTAAAGACAGGTGTTCTTATTGCCCAAGGGATTGCGCCTCGGCGAAATTTCATCGAACCTTGCCGTTGGAGGGAAAGCTTTTGCCCGTAGCCAATAAAGGTGAGCCCGCATCGGCATTGATCGCCGACAAACAGTACCGCTTTGTTTGTGCGGTCGGTATCCTTCTAGGCACCACCCGGTGGCTCGAGTTCCTTGCCGTCGGTATATTTGCTCTCGATGCTACAGGGTCAGCCTTTTTGGTTGCGCTTTTAGCACTGCTCAGGTTTTTCCCCTTGGCCTTGTTCGGTGTTTTTCTGGGCGCCTTGGCCGACATGCTCGACACCACGCGGTTATTTGCCATCGCTATCGCCTTGATGGGCACCGTGTCGTTGTTGTTGGCTGGGCTGTTCGCCATCGGCCAGGCATCCTATTGGCATGTCGCTGTGGCGACCTTCTTGGCGGGCGCGTTTTGGGCATCGGATATGTCGCTTCGTCGCAAGCTGATTGGTGATATCGCCGGGTCTGAGCGTCTGGGTGCGGCGATGGCGTTCGACAATGCCATCAATAACGGAACCCGCTTAGCCGGGCCGATTGTTGCCGGTGTTTTGTATCAATGGTATGGCGGCGGCGGCGTTTTCCTGGTCGCCGGGATTCTTTACCTTGTGGCGCTGTGCTTTGCGCTCAACCTGCGTCGCAGCGTGGCCCAAGATCCGCCGGACTCCTGGATATTGCAACCGATCTTGAACGCCTGGCAGGCATTTCGTTATGCCATTGCCGACCGTGAGGTGTTGGCCATTCTCGGCGTCACAATCGCCTTCAATATTTGGGGGTTTCCGATGTTTTCAATGGTGCCGGTGATCGGCAAGCTCGAGCTTGGCCTCTCCGCTTCGACCATCGGCATCGTCTCCGCTTTTCAGGGCGCGGCGGGGTTTATCGGCGCGCTGATCGTCGCGCGCTTGGTCAAGCCGACCCAGTATCGAGCGATCTATTTCTACAGCGTATGCGGCGTGATTTCAGCGGTGTTTCTGATGGGGCTGTTTCCCGGTCTCGCCATGCTTGGGTTTGGGGTCGCCGCTGCCGGATTGGCCGGTGCCGGGTTTGGCTCGATGCAGGGAACGCTGATTTACCGCGCCGCACCTGCGGGCATGCGCGGTCGCCTGCTGGGGCTCGTTACCATTTGTATCGGCAGCGGCTTGATCGGGTTTGCCAATGTCGGCGTTATGGCGGACCATTTCGGCGCCTCAAATGCGCTTTGGATTATCGCACTGGAGGGCGCCATCCCCATGTTGGTCATCGGCCTAACATGGCGAAATCTCCATCGATGATTGCCGGCTACGCGCGCGGCACTTGATCGCAGCGCGCTTAGGCTGTCTTAATTGCACCCTGAACTGGACGGGAAACCACGTGCCAATCTATTACGACATGCCGCTTTACCGCCCTCCCAGCGAGGGCAACAACCTGATCATCCAAGCGACGCTCGGGTGCTCGGCTAACTACTGCACCTTTTGTTCGATGTACAAAAGCAAGTCATTCGCGGCTCGACCGCTGGATGCGGTGTTTGCCGACATTGATGCCGCTGCTCGTGAGTGGCCGGATGCCAGCCGGGTATTTTTGGCCGATGGCGATGCTCTGACGCTCCCCATGGATACGTTGCGAGCGATCCTCGACAAGCTACACGCTGCTTTTTCCGAGCTCACCCGTGTCTCGCTCTACGCCACGCCGAAAAACCTGATCGACAAGAGCGCCGGAGAGTTGCTTGAACTGAAGCAGCGTAAGCTCTCTCTCGTCTACTTAGGTATTGAGTCGGGCTCGACGCCGGTGCTGAAGCGCGTCATCAAGGGCGCTTCCCAAAAATCCCACGCCATGGCGCTCGACAAGGCCCGCGACGCCGGCATCAAAGTATCGGCGACGGTAATATTGGGATTGGGCGGCGAGGCCGGTTGGGAGGACCACATTTCAGATACGGCGGACCTCATCAATGCGCATCCGCCAACCTATCTTTCGACACTTCAACTCACGCTTGAGGACGGTACTATCGATGCCTTCATGGCCGCGCAAAAGGGTGAGTTTAACTTTCAGGACGACGCCGGCATTTTGGCTGAGCTTGAACGCCTAATTGCACTCTTGGCGCCGCGTCGCCCGGTGATTTTCCGTTCCAACCACGCATCGAATTGCTTGCCACTGGCCGGCAATCTGCCGAAAGACCGAGACAAGTTATTGGCCGTCATCGCAGCTGCCGGGTCTGGCGGTCATCGGCTGCGGCCTCGGTTTCTACGTGGTCTATGATCCCCAACTCGTTTCCCGTGCCGCCCACCCAATGTTATGGCGAGTGTTCTTGAATAAACGCGGCAATGGCGGCGACAACTTCATCCTCGATGCCGGCGAAAGTGTGGGGTGTGCCCGGGCGGCACGGCGAGCCGCTACCGTTGCGACCGCCGCTAAATTTCAAAACCTTGGTGGCCCTTGAGCCAGTGGCGAGGCGTGCGATTTCGTCAGCGCCTTCCGACGGTGTCTTGCGGCAAGCATCGTCCTCATGAGCGACAGCAAGAAGGGGCGCCCTTAAAGCGGAGAGGTCGTAATCGGTGACCGCCTTATGGCCGCTTGGCTGGCGGGTCATGCTGGATAGAAAAATGACGCCATTAATCAGCCTCGGCTTGGATGCCGCAATCGTCGCAACAGATTTTGTACCCATCGAAATGCCGAGCAGCCAGACGGGTGCGTTGAAGCGTTGTTTGAGCTTTCGGACGGAAAAGCCAATGTCCTTGGCGTGCTTCTTCGTTTCTCGAAATCGGGGCGGCATGCCACCTTTATAACCTTGCCGGTCAGCCGGTGGATTGAGGATTGCAACTGTGTAACCAGCGTCTACGAATTTGCCATGATGGGCGTTGATGAAGCCTTTCGAAGCGGCACTAAAAACGCCGCTGCCGCCCTCGAACATCACGATTACAGCCTTCGCGTTGTCGACGGGGAAAATACTAAGATCGAACGCGCCGCCAGCGCGGGTCTCCATGGAGATCGTTTCGGCTCGGAGCAATGAGCTAAAAACAGATGCGACCAGTAGGGTCGCGCAAAGTGCTAAAATCCGACCCGGATGAGAAAAACCCAAAGCTCGCATCATTGTCGTTTCCTCCAGTCTCCCAGACCCTACAGCCAAATGTTAATGGAAGCTTATTTTGACGATACGACGTAAACCAAATTGTCCGCAATGGGTCATCTCGAGCGCCTCTGATGGACCGGAGAGAGCGACGGCTATGCGATGATGCGCCGTTGTTTGCACGACCAGAAAGATCGCCAAAAAATTGCTAGTTCTGGATCGGTGCCGCTTAACCCGTTTCCCTCGCCGCGCGCACCATCGTGGCGAAGCAGTTTTGCGGGTTGCTGTCCGATACTTCGAAGTGCCGGGTTTCCAGGTGATCGACGGCGAGTGCGCCGTTCGACGCGGGATACAAAAACAGATCCAGCACGCAGCCATTACGGCGGTATTGCCAAATCTCGGCCGGATTATCGACGCGTTGGAAATGCGGCGCACCCAAAAGTGCAGTCACGGCGTTTGAATCCAGGCCTTGCAGGGATTCCATTGCGGGAACGGGCTCTTCGGGCTCAGCTGGGGCGATTATCGGCTGGGCTGCTTCGACCGGCGTGGACAGGCTCGCGGTTTCCGCAGCATCCACTTTGGTTTCGGGTGGCGGCGTCTCTTTTGTGGCGCAACCACCCAAGACGGTCAGCGCAAAAAGCGCCCAAAAAAACGAGGTCCGAGCATTCATGGGTTATTGATCCGGCTCAGTCTTCGCCGGTTTCCAGGGTCTGCATGTCGCCGCTGACCTCGCCACCTGACTCGATGACAATCCGTCCATAGCGCACCTTGCCTTTTACGTGTCCGCCAGCGCGCACGATCAGGCGCTCGCGGGCGATCAACTCACCGTCGTAGCGGCCCGAAATTTCCGCTTCCGCGACATCGGCGTTGCCGGTGAAGTGGCCCGTGGGCGCGACTTCGATGGCGCGCGCATTAGAAAGAGACACTTCGACGACGCCTTCCACCACCAATCTGTCGCACGCCGTGATTTCGCCCTTCAGGCAGATGTCGCGGCCAACCACGAGGCGCTTCGAATCGCCATCCGATGACATAGAGCTCGACATGGATCCGGACATTGACCCTGGCATCGACCCTGGCATGGGGCGATCCATGCGGCGCGAGGAGGGGCCCGGAATATCGGCCACGCGGCGCGGCACTTCAGGCTGAAAACTGGTCGCGGTCGGCGGCTTTGCCGGCGCGTGCGTGCCTTTGCGCGAAAACGGCTTCAGCGGCGGCGCGGCGCCGGGGTCTTTCTCTTCATTTTCCGCACCGGCTGTTTTGGTGTCTGGGGCGCCTGGGGCGCCTGGGGCGCCTGGGGCAGCAGGGGCATCGCTGGAAGAGGTGCCGCCGGACTTCTTTTTGCCGAACATCGCGAGATTCCTTTTTTCAGGTGGTGGCGAGCGCCGAGCCCGCCTCGCTGCGCCAGCCTTCGAACAGGTGCAGCATGGTTGCGGTGGCGATCACTGGGGTCAGCAGGTTGATGATGGGGACGGTCATCAGGAAGGCGAACGCAACGCCAACCATGAGGACTGCCGTCTGGCGCTGTTTGCGCAGCGTGCGCGCGTCGGTCGGCGACATGCGCCGGTGCGACACCAGCTCGAAAAATTCGCGCCCCAACAGATAGCCGTTGGCACCGTAGTAAATGAACGGAAACAGCGGCCCGAAAAACAAAAACGGCAGCATGGCGATGTTGACCGCCACCATCACGCCCAAAAACTTCGCCGCCTGGATCAGCGCTTCGGTCAAGGGCGGGTCGTTGGGGGCGGGCAGGTTCGGGTAATGGCGCGCTTCCACCGCACCGGCGATGCGTTCCAGCATCAACCCGATCACCGCACTGATGACGCTCGGGAACAGCAACCACGTCAACACCAGCGTCAGCGCACCGCCCAACACGTCGGCGATGCCTTCCAGCCATGAAGTTTCGAACAACGACGTTTCGGCCAACAAGGTGCCGATGGATGCCCAAAGGGCGGCGAATGTCAGGATCGCGGCACCGATGCCCATCCATACGACTTTCTGTGCCGCCGGGTCACTGAGCTGCCGAATACCTTTAATCAATGCAGAAAACATGTAAAATCAAACCATTATAGGCAATTATTAAAGTTCGGTATGAGAATACAATGTTCCTCAATCACCAACTCAATAAATGCCCGTAAACCAATGAAGAATCAATTAATTTTTATGGGTCAGCATTTAAAAGCGCCATGCGCGAGCGCGGTTCGCGAATTCACGCCTTAAAGCCATGAAGCGGCGGCGATCAAAGCCGTGGATGGCCGGGTCAAGCCCGGCTATGACGGTGGTGAGGACGGCGCAGCCCGCAAGGCCTCAATCTTTCTTAATCACCCCGGTAAACCCAATCACGCCGATGGTGGTGAGTATCCAGCCGAGTGCGATGTGGAGCCAGAGATAAAGCCGGAAGAACCCGCCCCAAACGCCTGTATTAATCGGGTTCCAGTTGGATTCCTGGTGCAGATCGACAATCGGGAAAAAGGTGTCGAGAGAATAAACCAGGCTGGTGAAGCCGGGATAGGCCTCAGGCAGTCGGAATTCCCAATCTTTCCGCCACTTGTGCTCGCGCACCGACCAATCCGCACAATCGCCTCGGCCTCCAGGGTCAAAGCAGGCATGCATATAAACCCGCTCCTTTGCCGGCGCCATTTGGCCATCATGGTCGGCCTTGAAAAACACCAACCAGCCCATCGCCAGCACGAAGATCACCGGCCAGATAATGCGCCAGGGCTCATAACCATATCGAATCAACTTGCCGATCAACCACAGCCACAATCGGTTCAGCCGTCGTTTGTCATCTGGATGTGCTTGAGCATGGCGGCGCAGGTAATCGCGATAGGCATCTTGCTTGGCAATCGCCATCAGCCGCGCCTCGCGCTCATGGCCGGCAGATTTGAAGACTTTGACCAACTGTTCATAAGGTTGGGGCCAAAATATGGGCTCACCGTTC
>JABIPG010000039.1 GCA_018698795.1 Rhodospirillaceae bacterium | reverse complement strand
GTGGCGAAATAGCTCATCAGTTCGCGTTTGAAGATGGTCGCGATATTACGCATTGGCGGCCTCCTTCGGTTGGGTGGCGGGCGCTTTCGTATCAGCCGTCGTGATTTGTCGGAATACATCGTCCAAGGCTCCGCGCTCCACATAGAGCTCACGGACCTCGATCCTAACCTCGCGCAGCGCCTCGGTAACCGGTTGCACAATGTTTCTGCCAGGCATCGGCAATACGCGGAAGCGGTCCATGCCGTCCAATTTCTCCATATGGTCGACGCCCTTGACGCCATCGGCACGGATTGCGGTTTCCGCGAATTTCTGCACGTCGTCCGTGGCGACGCTCATCACCACGGTATTGTGGTTGGGCGACATGGCCATCAACTCTTCCGGCGTGCCGTCGGCCAATAGCCTGCCGTGTGCAATAACCACGGCGCGTGAGCAGACGGCCTCGACCTCTTCGAGGATATGAGTAGAGACGATGATCGCCTTCTCGGTCGCCATTTCTTGGATTAGTTCGCGGACGTGGTGTTTTTGATTGGGGTCCAGGCCGTCGGTGGGCTCATCCAGGATCAGGATTTCCGGGTCATGCACGATCGCCTGCGCCAATCCGACGCGGCGCTTGAAACCTTTCGACAGCGTCTCAATCGGCTGATCCAGGACGCTTTGCAAAATCACTTTCTCCACCACTTCATCGATGCGGTGTTTGCGTTCTGATCCGTCGAACCCTCTGATCTCGGCGATGAAATCAAGAAACCGCCTGGGCGTCATGTCGCCATAAGTCGGCGCACCTTCAGGCAGGTAGCCGATGCGGCTTTTTACCGCCACCGGGTCGTCGGTGACATCGATACCTCCAACCCTGGCCGCGCCCGCCGTCGGCTCCAGAAAGCCGGCGATCATTTTCATGGTGGTGGATTTACCCGCGCCATTCGGCCCCAGAAAACCCAATACCTCGCCCTTGGAAACGTTCAGGCTGATACCGTCCACGGCGACCAGTTCGCCGAAGTGTTTACTCAAATTCTCTAGTTCGATCATCGCTGTCATGATCCGAAACCACCCGGTCTTTTCATTGTTGGATTTAGCCCAGAATTCTCCCGTATTCGCACGGGCAGGCATGGACATACCCGCTGTGCAGCGGGTGTCAAGACTAAGAGATCGCATTAGGTGATCGGAAACGTCGATTCAAGCTCTCTTGGACTATAGCGATTACGGCAGATTCCAAAGATCCGATCGATGTTTTGACCATCTCCGCGAAGCGGCATGCGAAGGTATTGAAATTGAAATTCGTGCGAGTCATCAATGTGCGCGGTGATTTCAAACCAGATAGGGTTCCTGCGCTTAAGGATTTCCGCGTACTCTTCCCAAACCAGATCAGTAAGGTCCGATGGGCATAGTTCACGGACGCTTTTTCCCGTCATATCGCGACCTTGGAGGACTTCTCGATCGGTCCCCCAGAACCGGTAGCAAAAATCATCACCGTCATCGATGACATCAACAACCGCACATTGCGGTATGAGCCGTGGTGGCAATTCCTCCAGCCGAAAGTCCTGCCAAGTGGGCGCAAATTGGCCCTTGCAGCCTTGCTGCCAATACTCCAGCACTGGCAGAATGTCGGCATCGATGTTGGTGGGAGTCGCATCATTCGCAACAGAGCTGTATTGCCGCACTTTCCTCTCACTTTCAAAGACTAAGCATTCGAACGTCAATACCGCGAGTCGCTTAGCTTACACACTATAGTGTGCCCCATGTATGCCAATTGTCCATCGTTTCTGAATCATGGTTTCCGTTGCCGGTTACCACCTTGGCACCCTTGCCAGAATAGTGATCAGACGGTAATAAATTTCGCCAGATGTATCGGAACAGAGCATGCGCGCAACAATGCGTGCCGATGATTGGATAAGAATAAAATGGCCGCCAGCGGATCAAAAAAAGTCGTTATCGCGGCACTATTGGGCAACGGCTTGATTGCCGTTACCAAGTTCGGTGCCGCCGCCTACACGGGCTCGTCGGCGATGTTGAGCGAGGCGGTGCACTCGGTCGTCGATACCGGCAACCAGGCGCTGATTCTCTACGGCCTCAAGCGCGCCGCCAAGCCCGCCGATGAAACGCATCCGTTCGGCTACGGCATGGAGCTCTATTTCTGGACATTCGTCGTCGCGATTTTGATTTTTGGCGTCGGCGCTGGCGTGTCGATCATCGAAGGCATCGAAAAAATTCGCCATCCCCATCCCGTGGGCAATGCCTATGTGAACTATCTCGTGCTTGGTGCCGCTATGTTGTTCGAGGGTGGTGCGTGGTTTTATGCGCTGAAAGAATTTCGCTCTCGCAAGGGGCACTTGGGATATTTCGAGGCCGTGCGGCGCTCGAAGGACGCTGCTGTTTTTACCGTGTTGTTCGAAGATACCGCCGCCTTGGCGGGACTGTTCGTCGCCATGGCAGGCATTGCCGCCGCGCAATACTTCGATTTGCCGGTTCTGGATGGTGTGGCATCGGTGGTCATTGGCGTGATCTTGGCCGTGGTCGCATTATTTCTGGCCTACGAATGCAAAGGGTTGTTGGTGGGCGAAGCCGCCAACAGCGCCGTCGTACGCGGAATCCGCGCCATCGCCGAGGCTCGCGACGGCGTCAAGGCCGTCAACGAATTGCTGACTATGCACCTCGGTCCTGACGATATTTTGGTCAATCTGAGCCTCGACTTCGACGACGGCATCCGATCAGAGAGCGTGGAAGCGGCGATCTCGGCGCTGGAGGCGGCGATCAAGGATTCCTATCCGGAAGTGAAGCGCGTGTTCATCGAAGCGCAAAGCATTCGTGCGCATTTGCTGGCGCAATCAGGTCCCGCGACTGAGAGCTAAAGCTGACTCGATTAGCACGATGACGGACGTCAATCGGCCTGCATTGCCGTCACTTTTTCGGATACTGCACCTGAAGATCGTGGATTTTTATGAGGTTCTGGTATAGCCCTTTGCCCTTGAGATCTTTATAGGCACGGTCGAAGTCAGCCATAATTTGGCTCTTGTCAGGATGACCTTTAGCGATCATCGGAGAGTTGAAATTGATCTTCAACGGGGGCTGCTGCGCCACGAGCTTGTGACCAAACGGCGGGTCCATTTTCTTGACGAATTCGTTGAGGCTGACCGGATCGGTGACGATGGCGTCGATCCTACCGTGGGCAAGCATCTTCGGTAGACTTTTGAGTTTCGCCACGCGGTGCACGGCAATTTTCGGCTGGTCATTGAAAAGCGCCTCGAGACCGCCGGCTTCCCGAACGAGCCCGACTTTTTTTCCATGAAAACTCGTCATTGAACCGCTCTTGAGTGCTGCATCTTCGAGAGTGATGAAATTGATGGTGTCGTGCAGGATGACGTTCAAATAATCAAAGTGAGGCGCGAAATTCGGCCCCTGCCACGCCGATGCAATGAGATCATATTTTTGCTTTTTAGCGTGCTCGACGCAGCGCGGCCAAGGCACCAACTCGGTCTTGATTTCATAGCCGGCATGACGAAATACACGCATCACGATGTCCGGCACGAAACCTTGGCCCGGAAGGTTTTCGCCACCCAGCTTCCCCCACGGCGTGCCGCATATCGTGATTGGTTTTTTCGCGGCGGCATCGCTGGCTTGCAACGAGAGGACGACCGAAAGAAAAACCGCCGCAACCATGGCGAAGCTGTGTCTTATCATCGAAGCCTCCAAAACCTCAAAGAACATACGATTGTGATCATTTGCGGCGCATCTTGTCATAGGCAACAGCGGTGGTCAAAAACCACACGCAGCTCAATCAGCGGACGTTTTTACTCCGCTCAGCTCTTGAAAATCGTTCCTCAAACGCGTTGGGAAACCCTAATGTGACGTGCCTTCCGACAAGTTGATCTTGTTATAGACGTTGTACTTGCCGGACGGTTTTTTCATCGGGATACGTTTGACCTCTTCCAAGGTTTTGGCGTCGTAAATCACCAATGCACCTTGCTTCTCCCAGATGCTGACCAAAGCATGTGAGCCGTTGCGGGTGAACTCGACGTGGGCCGCGGTTTTGCCGGGCGCAGGTTTCAGCGTCTTGACGATCTCCAGCGTGCGCTTGTCGATGACGTGCATGACGTCTTTGTGTTTGCCAAAAAACACATCGACCCAGGCATAGTTGGAGTTTTCGTGGCTGCGCATGAAAAACCCGGTCCCCAACGTCTCGATACGTTTGATGGTTTTCCAACTTTCCATGTCGATAACGCTGACTGCCGGCTCGCGCAGATGCGGCGTCGCCATCACCATGCGGCCGTCGAGTTTCCAGACAATGCCTGAGCCCAAATGCGGCATGCCCGAAAGCTCTAGTTCGGCGATTTTCTTGCGGGCATCGAGGTTGTAGACGATGCCTTTTTTAGCGGTGCGCCCCGCGCCCATGACCTCGGCATAAGTGGGATCGAAGAAAAAATCATCCATGTAGTCGTCGACCTTGATGCGACGCACGGCGAAGGGTTGCTTGCCGACCACTACGCCCTCCACCTGGCCCTTGCGGTAGTTGTGCACGAAATTGCCGTAAACGGGCTCGGCGTCCGGGTCGTAGGAAAGCTCCCAGATTTCTTTCATATCTTTCAGGGCGGCGACGAAACTTCGACGCGGGCGGGCATCGTAAACGGCGCTCACCCTCGACGTCGTCCCCTTGCCGTCACCGACCTCAATCACCCGGAATGGGCGCAAGTCATCGGCGTGAAGGACGATGAGCGAATGGGGTAGAAAATTACCCACCATCACCCATTTGCCGTCCGATGAGATGGCGATGTTACGGGTGTTGATGCCGGCGCGGATTTCCGCCACCGGCTTCATGTTGTGCAGGTCGTACTTCGAGACCCAGCCGTCGCGCGAGCCGAAATAGACGAAGCGCCCGTCGGGCGAATACTTGGCGCCGCCGTGCAAGGCAAAGCGCGACGGAAACCGCCATATCGGCTCGAACTTGTCACCATCGAGGATAGTTACGTGGTGGTCGCCGGTCTCAACCACCGTGAACAGGTTTAACGGGTCGGCCTTGTGCAGAGGCTTGTTGGGCAGGTCGGCGAGCTTGTTGTGAACGACGTGCGTCGCGTCGATCTGGGCCATGCCCCAAACGGGGACCTCGGGTAACGGCTTGAAAATAAAAGTCACAAGGGCATCGATATCGGCCTTGGCCAGCGTCTTCTCGAACGCCGGCATTTGCGTTGCCGGGCGGCCCTTGGCAATGGCGGCGGCGGCGCGTTTTTTCCGCAGCCGGCGCAGGTTTTCGGGCAACAAGGCCGGGCCGATTTGCCCCAAGCGATCGTCGCCATGGCATGCGGCGCAGTGTTGCTGGTAGAGAATTTGCGCGTTCGGTTCGGCGTTGGCCGAGGTTGAGGCAACCGCCGCCAGGGCGGAAAAGATAGTGATCTTAAGCAGCCGCATGGCGTTTCTTCCGATAGGGGGTGACGGTGACGCGCTCCGACGCTTGATCAAGCCCGATCTCGGTGTCCGTGAGGTAGCAACCGGGGTCTTCCTGCCACGGATCGTCGGTAACCTGCAACGCGCGCACCCGGGTATTGCCGCCGCAAATGGCGAAGTGCGAGCAATCTGCGCAGCGTCCTTTGATGGTGCGCGGGCGGGCCTTGAGGCCTGCCATGATCGGGTCCGAAGTATCGGCCCAGATGTCTGAGAACGGGCGATCCTTGACGTTTCCCAGCGTGTAATCCCACCACATGGTGTCTGGGTGCACCTGCCCCAGATTGTCGATATTGGCGACGTTGACGCCCGACGAATTGCCGCCCCACTGCTTGAGTTTCGCTTCGATATGCTCGGCGCGGTCCGGGTGGTTTTGGCGCACCCAATGCAGCATGTAGACACCGTCGGCATCGTTGTTGCCGGTGACGAACTCACGCTCGCGCCCGGCCCGCAAGTCCGCTTCGCAGGTCTCGAACAACAGGTCCATGGCTTGGCGGGTGGCGGCGAAGTGCGCGTCGTCGCCACGGTTTTTGTTTCCGCGCCCGGCGTAGTTGAGGTGCGAGAGGTAGAACTTATCAATGCCCTCATCGTCGGAAAGCTGAAGCAAATCCGGCAGTTCATGCACGTTATCGAGCGTCATGGTGAAGCGCAGCCCCACCTTGATCCCGTGTTCGCGGCAAAGACGCGCGGCGTGCATGGATTTCTCAAACGCCCCATCGAGGCGGCGGAATTTATCGTGCGTGGCGCCGATGCCATCGATGGAGATACCGACGTAGTCGTAGCCAATGGCCGATATGTCTTCGATCTTCGTCTCGTCGATCAGCGTACCGTTGGTCGACAGCCCGACATAGAACCCCATATCCTTGGCACGTTTTGAGACCTCGAAGATGTCGGGACGCAACAACGGCTCGCCGCCGGACAAAATCAGCACCGGCACGCAAAAACCTTTCAAGTCGTCCATGACAGTAAAAACTTCGTCGGTGGAAAGCTCGCCCGGGAAATCCGTGTCGGCGGAAATCGCGTAACAGTGCTTGCACGTCAAGTTGCAGCGCCGGATCAGGTTCCAGATCACCACCGGTCCCGGCGGATTGCGCGTCGGCCCGATCGGCGTCGGGTCCAGCACCTCTTTCATATACTGCGTAATCCGGAACATGGTGTCTCTCTCCCCTAGGCTGCCAATCGCAGACCGGTCTTCTTTAGTATTTTGGTGCTCAGAAGCACCTGATGCCCGCGCGCGCGCGCGCCTAATGCTTTCGCGATCAATGCCACTTTTTCGTCCACTTCGCCTGCCGTCCGCCCATGCACCATGGCGAACAGATTGTACGGCCAGTATGGCAGGTGGCGCGGACGGTGGTAGCAGTGCGAGACGAACTCGAAATTGCCGATCTCTCGACCCGCCGCCTGGATATCCTCGTCGGCCACGTTCCAGACCGTCATGCCGTTGGCGGTGTAGCCGAGCTTGTAGTGGTTCGGCACCACGCCGATACGTCGGATGGCACCGGCTTCCAACATGGTCGTCATCCGCGCCATGACCTCATCAGCCGTGCAACCAACCTCTTCAGCCACGGCTTTGTAAGGTTCGGCGCAAAGCGGCAGGCCCGCCTGCGTGGCGGTGATGATACGGCGGTCGAGATCATCCAAAACGTAACTCATGCTTCAAACCTTAAGCCGACAAAGTACTCTTCTTGCTTTGGCATGTTAAAAACCGGCAAGCCCGTCGCCTCTTCGATCTCACCGATGACCTCACCAACGCGCTCAGGCGTTTCGGTGGCCAGCACGAACCACATATTCAGGTGATGCTCGCGGGCATAATTGTGCGCGACCTCGGGAAACGCATTGACCGCCTCGGCCACTTTGTCGAAATCGGCTTCGGGCACGGCGAGCGCCGCCAATGTCAGGCCGCCGCCGAGTTTCTCGGCGTGATACATAGGCCCAAAACGGCTGAGCACGCCGTCGTCCAACAACACTTGCAGACGATCGATAAAGCCTTGCTCGTCGATGCCGACGCGTTCGGCGGCCTCGGCATAGGGTCTGGCCGAAATCGGAAACCCGCCCTGGAACTCGTTGATGATAGCCCGGTCCAACTGATCCATCACGCCACCCCTCGTTGCAGTGCTGGATCTGCCGGACGGCAATAGCGTGCGCCACGTTGTTTGAACCGGCGCAGGCTGAACAACACATCGTTCGGGCGCGAGCCCAATTCCGCGGTGCGATTGATTTCTGCGACCTTCTCCAGCACCGCATCACGGTCGCGGCCATGGATCATGGCAAACAGGTTGTAGGGCCAATCGGGCAACCGGCGTGGGCGCTCATAACAAAGCGTCACGCAGGGGTTGGCTGCAATGGCCTGGCCGGTGGCGGCCACCAGCGCGTCTTCGATATCCCAAACCACCATGGCGTTGGCATCAAAGCCCAACTCGTGGTGGCGCACGATGACGCCGAAGCGTTTGATCACACCGGTTTCGATCATCGCGCGCAGCCTCGAAATCACCTCGGCCTCGCCCAGGCCAATCCTTTCGCCAATGGCCGCGTAAGGGGCGACAACCAACGGCAAGCCATCGGAAATAACTGCGAGCAAGGTTTCGTCGGTGGCGTCAATCAGCATCGCAAATCAAACCCCAAATCAATGTGGAACGGCGTCACCAAGGGCAAGTCGAGTACGGGAATTTCCATCGCCGTCTCGATTTCGCTCAATACGGCTAAGACCGCATCGCGGCTTTCAGCCACAACCACGAACCAGAGATTGATGTCGTGATCGCGTTCGTAGTTATGGTTGACCTCGGGCCGAGCGCTCACGTGATCGGCCACCGATTCCAATCGCTCTTCGGGCACCCGCATGGCCGCCAGTGTGCTGGCACCGACGGAGTTGGGCCGAACCACGGCACCAACGCGGCTGATAGCACCGGCCTCTGAGAGTTCACGCAGCACCGCCAGCACCTCGTCCTCGCTCATACCAAGTGTTTCGGCAATGCGGGCGAAGGGCCGAGGTTCCAACGGAAAATCGCGCTGGAATTCATTCAAAAGCCGCATCTGGTTGATGTCGAGGTTCATGGCTCAGAGCCCCGTCCGGTGGGCACGGGCAGACAGGAAAATGCCGCTTGGTTTGTCGGCGGGCAATTCGGTGATCTTGGCGAATGTCTCGGTGTCGTAGACCTCGACCTTGCCGACATCACGCACCGATATCCAAACCTGCTCACCCCTCGGCGTGAACTCCAGGTGCAGGATGGCTTTGCCCGGTGCGAACTGATGGATGATCTTCTGGCTCGGAACGTCGATCACCTGCACAGTGTCGTTATTGGGGTGCGCGAAATTGACCCAGACTTGGCGACCGTCGGGACGCGCCACGGCAAATACCGGCTGGCCGTGCACCTGGATCCGTCCGACTTCTTTCCAATTGCTCGGATCGACGATCAGCAATTCGTGGCGTCCGATGGCCGGCAGATAAATGTGATCACCGGCCTTAGCCCAGCCTTCCAGGTGCGGCATCTTGTAGACTGGAAGTTTTTTCTCGCCCTTGCCGTAGCCGTCGAGAATGCGCGTCACGCCCTTCTCCGGCGACCACAAGTCGAGCATCGCCATGCCGTCCTCACCAAACAAACCCGCGATATAATAACGACCGTCATCGGTTACCAGCGCATCGTAGGGAAGTTTGCCGATTCCCGGGAACTTGGTGATCTTCGGTGTGCTGCCGGCGCTGAAGTCGGCGATCCAAATCTCGCCGGCATCGTACAGGCTGAAAACGAACCGCTGGCCCGGTGCATCCACCAAGCCGACTGTCTTGGAACGCACGCCATCGGCGTCAACGGCAGGAATATCGGCGACCAATTCCAGCGTATCGGAATTGAAAACCTTCACGCCGCCTGGCTTATAATTGGACACCGCCACCAGCTTGCCGTCCTGCGAGATGGCGCCACCGATGGAGTTGCCGCCCTGGATGACGCGGCCAACGATTTTCGGATCCAGCACGTCCACTTTGGTCAAACCACCGTCGCGCCCGAACACATAGGCGTAGCGTTGATCTCGCGAAAACACCGCCGATGCATGGCTGAGATCACCCAACCCCTCCACGGTGGCGAGACGGGTCCGATTGGTGGTTTCAATCACCTGCACCCGACCGGTGGCGCGCTCAACGATGATGCCGAGATCGCCACTGCCGCGCAGCTCGGCGGCGCGCGGGCTGGCGACATAAGCCGCCAATGCGACAAGAGCGAGCAATGTGATGCGAACGATAGGAGAAATCGAACCACCCATCATTTAATTCCTTTTTTCAATTGCTCAGCCATCCAAATGGCCTCTGCTTCAGTCAACTGGCCACGCCAGGGCGGCATCGGCGTATCGGGGATACCGTCGAGGATCACTTCCGCCAGCACGTCAGCATCCTTGCCTTCCAAGTTGGCGGGCAGCAACGGCGAACCCAAACCGCCCTTCATCGTCAGGCCGTGGCATGAGCCGCAGTCTTGCACCAACAAATTCATCAGATCGGCGCGGCGTTCCGGCGCCATATCTGCACCTGTGGCAACCGCGCCCATGCTAAGCCCAACAATGGCCGCGAAAACGCTGATTGCAGTATACGCTTGGATCCCCATCCTGACGCGCGCCCTAACCATGGCTGGCTTCCAGTATGGGCGGCGGAATTTCCGCCAGCCCCGCATCGATACCCAGTTCACTCGCCAGGCTGGCCACGGCGCCGATGACAAACAATACCGGGCCGTCCAGGTCGGCATCGGACGTGGCTTGAGAAATCTCACCCAGGGGTGCAATGACGTGGCGTTGGCTAGGCTGTGTGCCATTACAAACAGCCAGCACAGGGGTTGCCGCCGCCAATCCTTCGGCGATCAGGCGCACGGCAATCTGTGCCATGTTGGCGCGCCCCATATAAACAACCAGCGTGGTTTCCGGATCAGCCAGCCCGCGCCAATCGAAATCCAACGGCGCGTCCTCGCGGCAATGCCCGGTGACGAACCGCACACCCCGGGAAAGACCGCGATGGGTCAAGGGCAGACCAACAGCCGCCGCACACCCCGATGCCGACGTGACACCTGGCACGACTTTGTAATCGATGCCGCATGCATATAAATGAGCCGCCTCTTCGCTACCGCGCCCGAACAGGAACGGGTCACCGCCCTTCAGGCGCACGACCAAACGACCCGGCTTGGCCAGACTGGCCAGCAGCTGATTGATCTCATTTTGCGGCACAGGATGGCAATTGGGTTGCTTGCCGACATTAATGCGCGATGCGCCTTCGGGCACGAGAGCCATGATCTCGAGCGATACCAAACGGTCATAAACAACAACGTCTGCAGCCTCGATCAACCGCAACGCCTTTAGCGTCAAGAGTTCGGGGTCGCCGGGGCCGGCGCCCACCAGATGCACGACCGCACGAGGCTTTTCATCCCGGTTTTTCATGCTCGGACTCCCCATCCGGTTTCAGCAATACTGTGCGACGACAAAGGCCGCGATTTCATTCATCAAATATCACGCCATTGCACAATTATTCTTGACCACGGTTAAGGCGGACGAGCCGCAACAGCAGTAATTATTGGGGATATATCGTCAGCGGAAATTGCTCATGGAGGCAAATGAGTATGAAGAAATTTACACTAACCGCCCCCGTCTTGGCCTTGGCCGCCGGTATCGCCTACATGGGCATACCGTCGGGCGCTGCCGCGCAGGAGCCAACGCTCTCTGAGAAAGATTTCGAGGAAGCGAAAACACTCTACTTCCAACGTTGCGCAGGCTGCCACGGCGTGCTGCGTAAAGGTGCGACGGGCAAAAACCTAGAGCCCAAAAACACCCGCAAACTCGGCCAGAAACGTCTCGAGAAGATCATCGCGATCGGCACCGAGGGTGGCATGAACAACTTCGACGATCTGTTTGACAAGGCGCAGATCAAGAAGATGGCCACGTATATCCAAATGGATGTGCCCCCCCCGGCAGAGATGACTCTCGCCGAAATGAAGCAGCGCTGGAAGACGTACATCAAACCTGAAGACTATCCCAAAAAGCCCATGCATGGCCGTAATTGGATGAACTTCTTCATGGTGATCCTGCGTGATGCCGGCAAGATCGGCATCATCGACGGTGACACCAAGGAAGTCGTCACCAAGCTCAATACCGGCTACGCCATCCACGTGATGAAAGAATCGTCCGACGGTCGTTTCTGGTTCACTCAGGGCCGTGATGGTCTGATGTCGAAGATCGATCTGTGGATGAACCCACCGGCAGTGGTGGCCACCGCACAGATTGCATCGGATGCCCGTGACGTTGCCGTTTCCCACTATGGTAAGTGGAAAGACAAATACGTCATTGGTGGTGCCTACTGGCCGCCGCATTTCGTGATTCTTGATGCCGAGACGATGGAGCCGCTGAAAGTGGTTTCCACCCGTGGCGTCAACGTCGACGGTGAGTATGTGAACGAAGCCCGCGTGGCCGCTGTTTACAACACGCCGAAAGCACCGACATGGATGGTCGCCGTTAAGGAATTGGGCCAAATGTGGCAGGTCGATTATTCCGATATCGACAATTTGCGGATCGAAATGATCAACACCAACAAGTACCTGCATGACGGCTTCTTCGATCCGTCGCAGCGCTACTTCCAGATCGCCGCCAACGCTTCAAACCGGATGGAATTCCAAGACACCGTCACCCGTAAGGCTGTCGGCTCCTTGGTCACCGGCAAGAAACCGCACCCGGGTCCGGGCGCCAACTGGGTCGACCCAAAATGTGGTCCGGTTGCCGGCACCACGCACTTGGGCGAAGGCAAAGTCACGGTCTGGGGTAACGATCCGAAAGGCCGCCCCGATATGGCCTGGAAGACCTGTTACTCGGTCGAATCAGATGGTCCGGGTCTGTTCATCCGCACCCATCCGAAATCCGACTACGTGATCTTCGATCAGACGAAACATCCCGATCCAGAAGTCCAGCAGTCCATTCAGGTCCTGGACAAAAAGACCGGCAAAATCGTCAAGACGATCCGAGTCACGGAACAAGAAACGGCGCTTGCCACCCACACCGAATTTAACCAGGACGGCAGCGAGTTCTGGGTATCGGTCTGGGTTCGTGGCGGCAAGAAGAACTGGTTGAAGGGTGAAATCGTTGTCTACGACACGAAAACCCTTAAGGAGAAGGCCCGCATCAAGGGGCTGGAAACGCCGACCGGCAAATTCAACGTCTACAACCGGGTCCACCACGTGACCTAACGCTGACACGAAGGAGCGAGGCGGATGGTTTCCATCCGCCTCTTCTCTTCGTCGACAAATTTTTCGCAGCATATTTTTTTTGACATTTTTTTAGTTGGTATCACGCCCGCAATTTCAGGCGGGTAAGCAGGGAGAGCACCGGACATGATTGGACGGATTTGGAATTGGTTCTGGCAGCCGACGGTTCGTTACACCTGGGGCTCCATTTTCGTAGTCGGCGCTTTTGCAGGCGTTATCTTCTGGGGCGGCTTCAATACCGCTATGGAAGCCACCAACACCATGGAATTCTGCATCTCGTGCCACGAGATGGAGGAAAACGTCTACGCTGAATACAAAGAAACCATCCATTACCAGAACCGCACCGGTGTGCAGGCGACCTGTTCCGATTGCCATGTGCCGGACCCGTGGGTGCACAAGCTTGTCCGTAAGGTTCAGGCCTCAGGCGAACTTCTGCACAAGGCGCTCGGCACCATCGATACACCGGAGAAGTTCGAGGATAAACGTCTGACGCTGGCCAAGAACGTCTGGAGGGCGATGAAGCAAACCGACTCGCGTGAATGCCGCAACTGCCACTCATGGGATGCCATGAAAACCGGCATCCAGAAACGCCGCGCCACCAAACGCCACAAGGACGCACAATCCGAGGGCCTGACCTGCATCGATTGCCACAAAGGTATCGCGCATCGAGCCGTACATAAATTGTTGGGCGAGGACGATGACCCCTACGACGGCAAAGCCGATTCGCGCCGCCTGATCTCGAAGGCCGAGGAAGCGGCTATCGCAGCCAAAAAAGCTGCCGACGCCGCGGCGGCTAAAAAGGTCGCCGAAGCAGCTGCGAAAAAAGCCGCAGAAGAAGCCGCCGCCAAGAAAGCCGCGGAAGCGGCCAAAGCTGCGGAAATGGCGAAAGCTGCTGCCACACCGGTTGCGGCCGCGCCTGCCAGCGGTGGTCCTGACATGAGCGGCGTAGAGCCGGTTGATGTGACAATGCTGTATCCGGGCCAAGCTTCGTTGGAGTGGGTGCTCAAAGGCTCTGACCACGGTGGTGGCCGCGCAGTACGCCGCGCCGGTGACCGTTGCCAGGAATGCCACAAGGGCGAACAGTCCGACATGGGTAAAAAGATCGTCGGTGGCGAAAAAGTCGAACCGGCCCCAATCCCGGGTAAGCGCGGCTCCATCAAGGTTGCCGTGCAGGCCGTACACGACGGCACCAACATGACGCTGAAGTTCCAATGGCCCGATAGTGGGCACACACCGGCACCGTTCGCCGATGGCGGCAAGATGGACCCGGATAATCAAATCAAGCTCGCCGTCATGATTGACGACGGCAAGGTTGAAGACGCCGAGCAACTGGGCTGCTGGGTAACCTGCCATCATGACTCGCGCTACATGCCCGACGCCCCCAAAGCCGATGTGCTATCCGCCAGCGAAGCGGCAAAAGTCATTGATCTCACGGACGGCGTCACCAAGTACACCAAGGGCAGCCGTACCAAGCTTGAATACAAGGGCAAGAACGGCAAGCCGCGCGGTGCTTGGGACAAGCTGATCGACAAGGCTGATCTCGATGCGAAATACGCCGAGGGCGCGTACATGGATCTGTTCCGCTACAAGTCCAAGGACAATACGGTCGAAGAAGGTTTGGTGATGGCAGATCGTAAACTGCAGCCATCACAGAAGATCACCGGCACCGGCTCGTTGGAAAACGGCACCTGGACGGTCACCCTGACCCGCCCACTGGCCGCCACGCAGCCCGGTGGGGTAACATTCGAGCCCGGCAAGACCTACACGGTCGGCTTCGCCATCCACGACGATTACACCACGGCGCGCTTCCACCACGTGTCGCTGGAGTACAGGCTGGCCCTGGACAATCCGGAGGCGGAGATCAATGTGGTTAAGAAGTAGCCTTTTGGCAGCCACTTTGTCGGCAATTGCCCTGCCGGCAATCGCCGGCGGCGAGGTCGAGGTCACCGAAGAGCGCAAGAAAGCCTGCGCCAAGGCGGAGGCGCGGTTCGAAAAAATGTTCCCGGACTATAAAGCAGAGCCGGGCGTGGTGATCGTGAAGTTGTATAAGTACAACTTCTGCCCCGCCAACCTGACCGTGAAACCCGGCACCACGGTGCGTTGGATCAATGTCGACCGGCGCACCAGCCACAGTGTGTGGATGAAGGAAGCCGGCATCGCGGAATCCGAACGGTTTTTCCCCGAAGAAGTTTGGCAGCACACCTTCACTGAAAGCGGCGCCTACCCGTATCTCTGTGGACCTCATTGGGAACAAGAAAACATGCGGGGCTACGTTAAGGTCGCCCAGTGACGCTTTTCCATAAACCTTGCTTTTTACCGGAGACGACACCATGTCCTTATCCGTTCATGGGGGGATAAGATGACTGATCGCCGTTTCACTTGGGCTGAATTCTTTTCGTATGGGTTCCGCCCGTTTTTTCTGTTTGCCTTCACGTTCGCGGCGCTGTCCATGGCGGCATGGCTGGCATGGATCGGGCTGCACGCTATGAACGGCCAGGTTCTGCGCCCAACTATCGCCATCGCACCGCATGAATGGCACGCACACGAGATGCTGTTTGGCTACACCCTGGCGGCAATCACCGGATTTTTCCTGACTGCGGTGCCGAACTGGACCAGTTCGAAACCTGTACACGGGCCGATCTTGGCGCTGTTGTCCGCGGTTTGGTTGATCGGACGCGCCGCCATTTGGTTTTCCGCCTACCTGCCGGCGTTCGTGGTGGCCGCGCTGGATCTGGCATTTATACCGCTATTGTTGCTGCTGGTCGCCAAGGCGCTGTTTCAGCGTTGGGCGCCGAGAAATTTCGTTTTTGTACCGATCTTGACGTTGCTGTTCATTGCCAACGCTCTGGCCCACGCCCAATGGACGGGATTGTTGAACGGGGTTTCAGGCACGGCCTATCGGCTTGCCTTGGATACCATTGTCTTGCTCATTGCAATCATCGGCGGCCGGGTGGTGCCGGCATTTACCACCAATGCATTGCGCCGCGAGGGTCACGAGATTCTACCCGTATCGCGCAAACCCCTGGATATTCTATCCGTCGCTTCTATTGCGATACTCATCGTTGCCGAGTTGATCGAACCACACGGGCCTGTTGCGGGCACCGTCGCGCTTGTTGCAGCCGTGGCAAACGCCATCCGATTGGCCGGGTGGCGCGGCCTGCAAACATTGGGCGAGCCGATTGTGTGGGTTCTACACCTCGCCTATGCCTGGTTGGTGGCCGGGCTAGCGTTTAAGGCGGCGGCGCATTTTGGCATGCTATCGGAAGCGACAGCCATCCACGCACTTACGGTCGGCGCAGCGGGCTCCATGACGCTCGCGGTCATGACTCGGGCCGCGCTGGGCCACACAGGTCGGGCGCTGAAAGTCGGGCCGATGATTACAGCGGCTTATCTGCTCATCAGTGTCAGCGCCATCACGCGCATCGCGGTGCCGGCATGGCTGCCGCAGTTCTATAACGAAGGAATGGTCGCAGCCGGCGGGCTTTGGATGCTCGCCTACGCGATTGTGGCGGTGGTGTACTGGCCGATCTTGACATTGCCCCGGATCAGCGCGCGTGCGGCGGCTAGCGGAGACGCTTAGCCGTTGGACACCATTTGTCCGTTGGCCCGTTCCGTTTGGCAATAATCGAGAAGCGTTCCAACATCGTTGATGATGACCCGATTCTGCTCGGTGCGTACGCCGAGTTTGCGTAATTTGGACAGAATTCTGGACAAGCTTTCAGGTTGCATGCCAAGTCGGCGCGAAATCAGGGTTTTGTCGTAGGGTAAAAAGATCACTGCCGGACCTTCATCCGCCGCACAGCGGCGCAGCAGGAAATCGATCACCCGTTGCGTTGCCGAACAGGTTTTGAGTTGCTCGACCTCAACCACGAAATGGTGCATGTGCCGCGACATCGATGCCAACATATTCATGGCAATGTCCGGATTGGAATGAATTTCACGGCGAATGACCGAGCTAAACACCGGCACCAGCCTGGCATCCTCGACCACCTGTGCCGATGCCGGATAGCCGTGATCCAAAAACGCCGCCGCCTCGGCCAGAGTTTCGCCGCTGGTGAAAACACCCAGCACGGCCTCGTCGCCAGCGATGGTATCGCGGAACACCTTTACCCAACCCTCGAGCAGGATATAAAACCGGTCCGCCGGGTCATCACGGTGAAACAAAACGTGGCCTTTCGGGTATTCCCGCGGCACCGCCTGGTCCAGCAAGTCTTCTAGAACATCCGCCGGCAATCCTTGAAACAAGGGTAGTCCGTGAATGATTTTCTTATCTGTATCGCTAAGCAATATCTCACCCTATCCAAAACTCTTGATCTCACTCTATCTTGTCGAGACTTAAAGAAAAGGCATCTTGCTTGCCTTGATGTGAATCAAATGCATTCTTTTGACTTGCATCAAGGAGCCTATGGCCAATATGCGGTTCATTGTGTCTGGCTGGGTTTTTCGCTAGGTTACAAAGCTCGGTTGGAAACCCCAGGGAACGGGCGACTTTTGGCCCAGCAACCCACATCGAAACAAATGCGACAGGAAGCACGAACGATGGATTACGAGGCGTATTTTAAGCAATCCGTGGATCAGATCAAGGCAGAGGGCCGCTACCGGGTTTTTGCTGATCTCGAACGCCACGCGGGCAATTTCCCACACGCCACCAATCGCCGGCCGGATGCCACTGAAGAGGTGATTGTGTGGTGCTCAAACGATTATCTCGGCATGGGCCAGAACCCCATCGTCCGCGATGCCCTGATTGAGGCGGCCAACACCTATGGCTGCGGCTCGGGCGGCACACGCAATATCGCAGGCACCACGCACTTGCATGTATTGCTTGAGGAAGAGTTGGCCAAGCTGCATGGCAAGGAAGCGGGGCTTCTGTTCACATCTGGCTATGTATCCAATGATGCCGGTATCTCAACTATCGCCAAGCTGATCCCCGATTGCAAAATTTTCTCGGACGCCTGGAATCACGCGTCAATGATCGCCGGTGTCCGCAATGCCGGCTGCGAACGGGCAATCTACAACCACTGCGATCTCGTGCATCTGGAAAATCTGCTAAAAGACACCGATATCGATCGGCCGAAACTGATCGTGTTCGAATCAGTCTATTCCATGGATGGCGACGTCTCCCCCATCGCTGAGATTTGCGATTTGGCGGACAAATACAACGCCATGACCTACATCGACGAAGTGCACGCTGTCGGCCTGTACGGCGAGCGCGGCGGCGGCATTACCGAACGCGAGGGCCTTGCCGACCGCCTAACGGTCATCGAAGGTACGCTGGCCAAGGGCTTTGGTCTTTGTGGCGGCTATATCACAGGTTCGGCGGCATTGATTGACGCGGTGCGCTCAAATGCGCCAGGATTTATTTTCTCCACCACCTTGGCGCCGCCGATCATCGGCGCAGCCATCGCATCTGTGCGTTACGTGCGCGAACACAACGAACTGCGTATCATACACCAGGAGCGCTCCGAAAAACTCAAGCAGATGATCCGCGATATCGGCCTGCCTTTGATGGAGGAGTCCGTCACCCACGTGGTGCCAGTGCTGGTCGGCGACCCGGTTCGGTGCAAACAGGCCACCGACATGCTGCTGGAGGAGTACAATATCTACATCCAGCCGATCAACTATCCGACAGTCCCGAAAGGCACGGAGCGGCTTCGCATCACCCCGACGCCGCTGCACACGGACGAACTGATGGAAGATCTAGTGAAAGCCCTGGTTGAGGTCTGGAACCGGCTGGAACTGAAACAAGCGGCTTAGTTCACCGTCAAATCGATCTGAATTCACCCTCCCCTGCCATGCAGGGGAGGGTTGTTCGTTTCAGTCAGACAATTTTAGTGCCCGAAGACCCGATGCAGCTTGGCATCGTGGGTCTTGAAGTGATTGACGAACCAGTTCTGCAAATTATCGCCGAATGCATCGCGTTGATCACCGAAGACGCCAACCTCGTAGGCATCCATGATGTCGCGGATCTGGTCGAGCAAATCTTCGTGGTCATCCTTGTGAGCTGGGTAGTCGGCGTACTTAGCCTCTCGCATTTCACGTTCTTCCAGCGCGAAGTGCGCCGAGATGCGCACGAACACTTCGCCCAACCCGCGCACGGTGTCATCCGCAGGCGGTCCTTCGACCATCGAGTCGTAGAGCGTGTTGAGCAGCTCGATCAGCTCTTGATGCTCATGATCGACGGATGCGTCGCCGGTCTTGAAATCGTCTCGCCATTCTATGATTGGCATCTTTTTTTCTTTCTCATTGTCCCACGCGTTACCCTGCGGGTTTTATTCGAACTTGAAACCGCCCTGAGAAGCCTTGAAATCGACAGCCAGATTTTGCCCAGGCTTCATCTCCACGGTTTCCTTGCGCACATAGTCAAAACCTTCGGTCCGATCCGTATCACGCAACTTGAATTCTAAGTCATGCCGGCCTGCGGAGATCGCGAACTTCTGATAGGTGCGCGACGGGCCGTCGCTCCGCATCCCCGTCGGCACCAGCGTCTCGCGGTGCACCATCTCGCCGTCGATGCTCATTTCAAACAACAGCGATACCCGCTCGCGCGAACATATGGTCGCCTTGCGCATGTTCGGCGCCAATTTCGCCAACTCCTTCGATGAGCGCTTTCTGCAGCCGCCGGCCGCCTTGCCGCCGTGCGTGAAGCTCACCAAAAGCCGAGCCTTGGAGCCATCGGAATAGGTCCAGCTCGGTCGAGTCGCGAGATAGCCGACGACAATGGCGAACACACCGTATACGACAGCCTGGCCCAAAAGTTTCAAGACGTTCATGTCTTTGCCCATCATGCCGCCGTCTCCTCGGTCGATGACGGTTTATCTTTGCGTCCACCGGGCAATCCCTTCAGGCCGCCCTTCGGACCACCGGGCTTGTCACCCTCAGGCAGCGCTTTGAGCTGTTCGCGGAACGTCTCAACCTCGCGTTCAAAGGCCCGCCAATCCGTGGGCGAGGCCCAGGTTTTCAACAACCGCTCGCGCGGGACACGCTTTCTCAGCATCGGGTCGCGCGTGCCTTCCAGCCGCCCGTCCACCCAGTCGTTACCGAGCCGATACTGGCACTGGCCTTCACGGCAACCCGTGAGCACCACGCCGTCCGCCATATCGCGGCTAAGCACGAAATCGATAAAGCTGGGCGGTAGCATGGCCGTGCAGCGCAGTTCCACCGAACCTGTATTGGCAAGATTGAGCTTGCCGGTGTTGAGCGCGTGCTCGCAATCGAAGATGATGATTCTGTCGGTGCCGCTTAGCCCCTCGGCCGCCGCTTCGGTGTGCTCTCGAACGAGAGAAATCGGGTGCTCCGGCAAATCAATACCCGGAACCAGATCACTGGCGCGGCGGAACGGTGTCGCTGTCGGGCACGCACCGGCACAGATTCCGCAACTGACACAAAGCTCGGAATCGACCTTGGCCTCGCGGTCGAATGATGCGCCGTCGGTACGTGCCACCATCTCAATGGCACTGAACGGGCAATCGTCGTAGCACCGCGTGCATCCGTTGCAGTTCTCCAGATTGACCACCGCGCGTTCGCGGCGGCGGCGCGGCGGTAACCACGGGATCAACATCAAGAATATCGTGCCGGCGAAGGCAAACCACCACATGAAGCCCGCCCCCAGCACTTCGATCATGGGGTAAGCCCAAAGATAATACCAATCGAGCTTGAGTTCCACCGGCACCTTAGTCAGGTCCGCAATGGGATGGCTGACGGCGGGTTCCAACAACGACAACACCAAAAGCATCAGCATGGTGCCGACGGCAAGGCCGCGCGTCGGGTTAGTTTTGGAATAGTTGATGCGCTGCAAATGGAACCACATCAGGAACAACAAGATCAGCGGTAGCGCGATGTGCAAGAACACCAACAGCGTAAAGAACCGCCCATCGAAGTGGCTAGGTGCCATGAAGTTGCGTGCAATGGGCTCACCGAAGATCGGTAACCAATCAAGCCACTCGGTGGTGACAATCGAGATGTACTGCGCCAATTCATCCCACACCAGCCAGTAACCGGTAATACCGGCAGCGAATACCAACCAGATCATCGGCACGCCCGTCACCCACGAATACCAGCGACCGCCGCGGTAGCGGTCGAAGGCGAACTCGCGCACCAGATGCATCATCATCATCACCACCATGGCGTCCGACGCGTAACGATGCAAAGAGCGCATGACACCCGCCAGATACCATTGATCGTGGGTCATATATTCGACCGATTCGAAGGCCTGCGGGATGCCGGTGTCGAAAAAGATATAGAGATAGAGCCCCGATGCAGCGACCACCCAGAAATAGAAATATCCAAGGGCGCCCAGACAATAGAACGGGTTCCAGGCGGGCGTAAATATGCGGTCGAACCAACCTTCCAACCACATAAAAAGCATTTTTAGGGGATAACGGATATCCACGCGGCGAGTTCCTTTTCTTGTTCTTATTCGCTAAGTGTCAGGCTGGGTGTTGAGCGCGGTATTCACGCCACCACGCACGCGCCACAATTGTGCCAACACTGCCGAGAATTAATGTGCCGATAAGGATTGAAATCAAGATCGAATAGTCGAATTCATAACGCCCACTTTTGGGGTCATATATCGTACAAAAAAGCCGCACCCGGTTCACGAGCCCATCGAGGCTCGTCATTGACAGGCGCTCACCGAGCGCAATGCGTTTCAAAGGTTCGACCAAAATCGGCGGGTCATAATTGCTGCCGTAAACCTGGTAGGCGACGCGGCCCGCCGCATCAACCAACGTGGTCTGCGCCGTATGGTCGAACCCGATTGGTGACGGCGCCCAGGTAAACCCGATGGCGTCACCAAGCTTGCGCACATTCAATGCATCACCGGCAAGCATGTGCCAATTGTCGAAATCGATGCCTTGGCTATCACCCCATTGGCGCATACGGTTTGGTGTGTCGACCTTAGTGTCGAAACCAACGGAAATCACGGTGAAGGCATTCTTGCCCAATATGCCGTTGGCGGATTCAACGGCTTCGATCAGGTTGCGGGCCAAGACGCCGCAAAAATGCGCACAGCTGGAGTAAACCATATTGATGATCAATGGCTTGCCTTGATAATCGATCAAATTGACCCGCTTGCCTTGCGCATCGACAAACCGCAGCCCAGCAACGTTGTTTCCAGCCGCCTGGCGGCTTTTCTCCATGGCTGCATCGCCGTCGAATACGGGGTCTGCCTGTCCTTTGGTCAGGCCTTTAGTGGAATCTTCATTCAGGTTTTGTGTCGCGGCATCAGCCCCGCCGGCAACAAACGCCAGCAGCAAAATTGTGCAGAACAACCGCGACAGTTTAGACAAGGCCGAATCCTTCAATTATGCAGCCGGCCAAAACCAATACCAACTGCACCAGTGAGGCGAAAAAATTACGCATGGCGGTGTCTCGGTCCGGGCGCTGGGTCAATTTCCAACTGGTGACAATGAACCAGCCGCCGCCGACCACTGCACACACACCGTACAGCCATCCCAACCCCAAAGCGAGCGGCGTCATTGAGACCGCAACCAGCATCACCGTATGCGCAAGGATGACGCGCGCCGCCCGATCATTGCCTAATACAACGGGCAGCATTGGCACGCCGGCGCGCGCATAGTCATCGCGCAACGCCATGGCGAGGCTCCAAAAATGTGGAGGTGTCCAAAGAAACAGTATCGCCGCCAAGGCCAACGGTAGCGGACCGGGTGTCGGGTCGACCGCGGCAGCACCAGCGAGCACAGCAAAACTGCCGGCGAGGCCACCGATAACAATGTTCCAGACCGTGCGGCGTTTCAGCAGCACCGTATAAACATAGCCGTAAACGACGGCGCCCAAATATACGTACAGCGCGGCGACGGGATTGATGGTCCACCACGCCAAACCCACAGAGACGGCGAGTAGCGTAAAAATCCCCAACACCCATGGCCAACCTGCGCGAAACGCACCAGTGACAAAAGGTCGGGTGCGGGTCCGCTTCATTCGGGCATCCAAGTCGCGTTCAACCAAATGATTGAAAGCGCCGGCTGCGGCACTGGCGCCGAGAACGGCAAGCGCCAGATAGAAGCCCTCAGCCGCGCTGATGACGCGCCCTTGTGTAACAGCAAGACCGGCCACCGCCGTTATGGAGATAGCCAGACCAATCCTGATCTTGAAGACGTTATAGAGAACGGCTGCTGCGTTCCGCATCTTTCGATCTCCCGCCCCATCCAAAAACCGGGGGATCTTTATGAGCCCGAAGGCGTGGTCGGAACGTCGGCATCGGATGGGGGGAGAATACCGACGCTCCGAACCACATGCCGCTAACTAAGCGGCCAAACCTCGGACAGATACTTCCAGTTGACGAAGAAGTAGAGCACGAAGGAAACGAAGAAGATCGTTACCAACGTCACCGTACCCGGCAACTTGAGCGTGCCTTCGCCGCCATAAGTGGAGACCGCAGCACCGCCGCCATCCGTCAGGATGCACGGATCGGCTTTGCATGCCGCTTCGTCGCGGTTCTTGCCGGCGAACACCGAAGCCACGGCAATCAAGATGAACATGATGCCGCCAATGCTGGCGATGATGGCGAAGATACCGTTCAGGCCCAGCATCAGGAATGCCGCTGGCGGATAGTCGAAGGTCAATGCCGCGTCGGAGAAGGTGATATCCCAGTGCCTACGCGATACGCCCAACGTTCCGGCGCCCATCATGAACAACGAGATGCCGCCGACACCGATACCGAACAGGTACGGTTGCCACTTAGCCATGGTTTTGAAGCGGATTTCCTTTTGGAAAATCAGCGGGATCACCAAGTAGGTAACGGCCATGAACGCCATCGTTGTGCCGGCAACCACGGTCGCGTGGAAGTGACCCGGTACATAGATGGTGTTGTGCATGATCAGGTTGATCTGCTCAGCCCCCAAGACGACACCCGAGATGCCGCCGAAGAAGCCAAACATCACCACGGACATAGCCATACCCGAGAAGGCAGGGTTACCCCATGGCGCCTTTCGGAGCCACTCGAACATCCCTTGCGTATAGCCGCGCCTGCGTTGTGCCGCTTCCATGGCACCCGGAACGCTCATGCCGTGGATCATGGAGCCCAACACCGCCAGATAGAAGGCATAAGATGTGTTGAACACTTTCCATTCGGAACTGATGCCCGGTTCCACCAACAAGTGGTGAGCCGACGCCAGTTGCAAGAACAGGATATACAGCAAAAACGCCGTGCGACTGACTTTCTCGCTCAACGGTTTGGCGCCCAGCAACAGGGCCGCAATCATGTACCAGACCGACACATGCGCCGCGACGTTGATCTGTTGGCTGGAGTGCCCCATGCCCCACCAGACCAACTTGTAGGTCACCGAATCGATGCTCGTAATATACCCGACCGACCACAAGAATGTGGGGATCAGGATAATAGCGCCGGAAGCGATTGTATAAACGGCAATCACCGCCGCGGTTACAGCACCGAAGGTCACCAACGGCACCGAGCCCTCATAGGTTTTTTCCTGTTTGGCAACGACCAGTGTCCCGAAGAACACAAACACCGCTATCAGCGCCCCGACCGCAAATATGATCAGGCCTAGATAAAAGTGTGGCGCTGCCTTCATAGGCACGTAGGAGGTAAACATGACGCTCGATTCGCCCTGCAACACCGCCACGTTGGCCATCAATGCACCAACCAACATGAGAACAAATGCCAGCCAAGCAAACCGTGGAGCCGCCAATCGGCAATTCAACAATACCGATGAGGCGAAGTAGAGGATCGCAATTTCGAAAAACAGGATCCAGAACAACAACACATCAGCGCCGTGCGCCGTCAACGCCAGATAAAACATTTCAGCGGGCAGGAAATGCACCGCCTGCCAGCGGGTTAAGGCGACCAACAGGCCAAACAGCCCGCCGATAGCCAGGAAGACGATCGCCACAACGGCGTTCACCTTGATGAGTTTTTCCGTCTGCGAGAAAACCTTAAGACCGGTTTCGGGACAGACGCGATAAGTGGTATCAATAGCCATCGGTCATTCCCTCATTTCACGTATATCTTGCCGAGCATCTGATGATGGCCGACGCCGCAATATTCGTTACAGACGATGCCATACTCACCCGCCTTGTCCGGCGTCATGGTCAACACCATCTCGTAGTTGGGATGGACTTGGATATTGATGTTGGCGGGCTGCAACGAGAAGCCGTGCTGCCAGTCCATTGAGGACATATGAAGCCGATAGGTCTTGCCCTTTTCCAGCTCCAGAATCGGCCACCATTCCCACAGCCGCCCCAACAGGTAGACGTCGCTACCGGCTGGCGGTTTGACCACGGGGATGTCCGCTTCCTCACGCACCTTGTATTTCTCGGCAAAGGCTTCGACCTTTTCGCCGTACTCCTCGGGGATCACCCGATAAGCCTCGTTCGACAAGTTCTGCGTGCCGTTAATGTGCCAATAGACCATGGTGAAAAACATCACCAAGCCCCAAAGAAACGCGATGGTGATCCAAACGACCTCCATCTTATGCAACGGCTCTTTGTACCAGTGCCGTGACTCGGGTGGTGTGAGTGCCATGTTTCCCTCCCCGCTATTGTGCAATCGGGATCATGGCAACTTCCATGACACCCCAAATGGTGTACAGCACCGCCGGTACGGCGACGCCAATGAAAAGAAGTAAAAATGGATTGTCGAGTAGCGCCTGCATGGGATGCACGCGCTCGTCCTCGCCACCCGTTTCCGGTGTGTTGTCTGTCATAACCCCATTCCTCCGTCGTGGCTCAAAGTGATGCCAAAAGTACGCGCACCCTAACTTTCGCCATCCCCATCAACCTTGACATCGGTTAAGTCGTCACAACCGTTTACATCTCTGACCGGCCTGTAACGCCCGGTGTCACTTGACTTTTCAGGGAGGCATCGCTAGATCGTTGTCATTGAATTTTGGGGCCTGACGACGCATTCGTTCGGACCCGCAACCGGAGACTTCCATCCGGCGCGATTCGTCCGGAGAACACACGAAGGAGTGACCTCAAATGAAATTCCGCTATACAACGCTTTTCGCAGCCCTGCTCGCGGTCCTGATGACCATCGGCACCGCCGAAGCCGGCGACGCGAAAAAAGGTAAAAAAGTTTTTAACAAGTGCAAAGCCTGTCACACCATTAAGGCTGGCGGCAAAAACAAAGTTGGCCCCAACCTCAACGGTGTCATTGGCCGCAAGGCAGCGATGGTCAAAGGCTTCAAGTATTCCAAAGCGATGAAGAAATCCGACATCACTTGGGATGAAGCGACACTTGATAAATTCCTGACCAAGCCGAAGAAGATGCTCAAAAAGACCAAAATGGCCTTCGCTGGCTTAAAGAAGAAAAAGCAGCGCGAAAACGTCATTGCCTACTTGAAAGCGAACGGCGGCTGACACCCAGCCCTGTTTAAGGTTTCCGGAACCGCCCGACCCGAAAGGGTGCGGGCGGTTTCTTTATGCGCCGTTTAAGTGCGCCGCCTCGCCGCCAACTGCCCGCCTACCCGCCGACGACAGGTGCGCCTTGGCCGCTGATCCGCTGAATGAGCGGGAACACGACCAGCGCCAATCCCAAAAGTATACCAAAGAACCAGATGGTGCGTTGCTCAAGCCTCGCACCTCGTCTGCGTTCGATCATATCCAACAGCTTGTCGGCGACCACATAAAGAACGACCCCGACGACAACGAAATAAAGTGTTTCCATGTTGTGATGTATTCCATATTTACAAGCGACGTGGCTTGATATCGATCAATGCATACCGGGCATTTGCCCTTCAAGATCGCAATCATGATTGGCGAATCTTCGGCACTTGAACGAGAAGACGTGGCTATCCTACGGGGTGCTGCTCTATTTTCGGATGTCTCCAATGAGGTGGTTGAGCCATTCCTCGCTAAGGCTTCCGTGCGCCTTTTGCAAAATCGTGAAATCTTATTCCGACCACAACACACAGCGGAATTCATCTTCATCGTGTTGCGCGGAAAAATTCAGGTTTACCGCGGCGAGACGGCAGGCAAGCACGCGGTTCTTTCGGTGTTTCTGCCGGGTTCGGCGGTCGCGCTCGAAGCCGGCTTGGCACAGGGAATATATGGCATGACAGCCGAAGCCGTCGGCATGTGCCGGCTGCTGGAAATTCCAGCGCAGGCTTTCCGTACGGCACTCGCAAACGGCGGTGCCTTGAGTTCCAGCGTCGTCCGCGTCCTGACGCAAAACTTGGACGAGGCATTTCAGCAACTGGAGCGCATTCAACTGAAACCCACCAGTCAGCGTTTGGCGGATTTTCTATTGAGCTTGGTGAACGAACGTAATGGCTCGGCGGAGCTGGTGCTGCCATACGAGAAAGCATTGATCGCCAATTATCTCGGCATGGAGCCCGAAAGTCTTTCGCGGGCACTGAAAGATTTGCAGGATTTGGGCGTAACCAACAGAGGGCGGCGTGTGCACATCGCCGATGTATCTCGGCTCAAGGCATTTTCCTTGACGCTACCCGCAAATAACCGGGCCGCCTAGTAAAGTCTAAACAACCCGTCGTTCCGCCGGCAGATTGATGTGCACGCTTGTACCTTTTCCAAGCTCGCTTGAAATACCCACACTCGCCCCGTGCAATTCCGCTAAAGATTTAACGATCGCCAGGCCCAGCCCGACACCTTGGCTTTTTTTCGCGACATCCATTTGTCCTTGGGCGAAAGGATCGAACACCGATTGTATGCTGTCGGGTTCAATGCCAATGCCATTGTCGCGAACGGAAATCACGCCGCCACCGTTTTCCCCTTCCTGGCATTGGATGCTCACTTCACCGCCCGCCCGGCAAAACTTAATGCCGTTGGATACAAGGTTACTCACCATCTGAGTCAATCGAGTTCGGTCGACGACGAACCGGCCATCCCAAGGTTCGCCGATTACCTTCAAAAGGACACCCGCGTCCTCCGCTGACGGCATGGCATTTCGGCAAACGAAACCGACCAACTCGCGGATATCTACCTCTTCCTCATCGAGCTCGAACTCGCCGGACTCGATCCGTGCTAGATCGAGTACATTGTTGACCAGCGCCAACAAATAGTCGCCGGCATCGGTAATATGGTCGAGATATTCATAGTATTTCTTTGCGCCCAACGGCCCGGCAATCTCGCTTTGAATCAGTTGAGAAAACCCGATGATTGCATTCAACGGCGTGCGAATATCATGGCTCATGGTGGCCATGAACGCCGATTTCTGGCGCGAAGCTATTTCCGCATCCTTTTTTGCGTCCGCGAGGCGACGCTTATCCGTGTGTTGATCCGTGATATCGCGGCCCGAACAGATCATTCCGACCACGTCATTGGTATCGGATATGACAGCACGGTGATGCCATTGCACCCAGCGCACCTCTCCGTCATGACGCGTCATCGGATATTCGCCGCTCGCCGTCGGCTTAACGGCATTCAGTGATGTCAACGTGGCACGCAAACGCTCGGCATCCGCTTTCTCAAGGATAGCGCCAGCCATTTCATCGGTGAGCTCAGATGCGTCGCGACCAACGAACGAACAGTATGCAGCATTTGCAAATCTTCGGAACAGGCTAGGCTCATAAAAAACGATCATGTCGGATTGCTGGTCCAATAACGTGCGCCAGCGCGCCTCGCTTTCTTTCAGCGCTTGCTCGGCCCCGACCCTATCGGTGATGTCACGCCCGGTGCCGCGATGGCCCAAAAACGCTCCACCTGCGTCGAAGATGGGTTTCCCACTGGCGCTGAAATATGCGATTTTTCCGTCTGGGTTTCGGCTCTGGAAAACGAAATCCTTGAACGGCCTGTGCATGTCCAGATCATTCGAATGCGCGGCCCAAGCCTCCGGCGCCGCCGCCACACTTTCTTCGCCGGCCATCTCTTGGCCAGTACGCCCAATGAATTCATCCGGCCGCCGCCCGGCAATTCCTTCGATACGACCCGAAACAAAGCTGATGCGGTGGTCTGGACCAGATTCCCAAACCCAGTCCGAGGCTGTCCCAGTGTAATCGCGAAACCGTGCCTCACTGGCGCTCAATGCGTCCGCGTTGGCTACATCCATGGAAACATCTCGCCCCGTACCCCGGTAGCCGATGAACGCGCCATCGACATCAAATACCGGTTTGCCACTTATACAGAGGTGCAATTTGGTCTCGTCTCGGGTGGTGACGCTATAGCGAAAATCCCGAAAAGGTCGGCGTGCCGCCAGGTCGGCGTGGTGTGCCGCCCATGCCTTGGCGTCTTCCGATAAGGTTTCGCGGCCCGCGACCTGTGTCCGTGTTCGGCCCATGATTGCGCTGCGCGGAATACCGAAAACTGCAAAGAAGCGTTCGGATACAAACGTAAATTCATGATCTACATTGGTTTCCCACACCCAGTCCGAGGCGGTTTCCGTGAAATCCCGAAACCGTTGTTCACTGGCACGCAACGCCTCTTCCATTTCGATCGCATCTGACACATCACGCAAAGCGCCGGAGATGATCGTCGGTTGACGTTTTGAATCGAACATCACAGACGCGGCCCCCCGGATCCAACGCGTCGAACCGTCGCGCCTGACTATTCGATAAACCCGGCCATGATCGACGTTTTGCGACAATACTCGATCCATGGAAGCCACGTAGGCTTCGAAGTCATCAGGATGAACCATTGAGCGGACTAACTCACGGCTGGGCGTAACTTCTCCGGGCTGGAAACCAAATATTCGATACGTCGCGTCCGACCAATGCACCTCACCGCTCAACAAACTTCGAGACCAATGCCCCACATCTCCGATGGTATCGGTGGCACGCAGTTGCGCCTCGCGGGTCAGCCTTTGGGTTTCGGAGCGAAGCAACTTTCTTTCGGCGTCGTCGCGAGCCTTGCTTTCATGGAAAGAAATAATCTCACTGAAATCACGGCTGCAATTGGCGACGAACTCCTCAAGAAACGCCACGATTGCCGTCGATGGCGTGAGAATTCGGCGCCGTCGATCGACCCGGTCCTGGTTGACGTGAATGATCGACAGATCGGCAAGACGGAGAATACACCGACGGGCCGACGATTCGGACATGCCGCTGACCACGGCAACGTCGGTCGTCGCGACCACATCCCCTAGCCAATAGGCTGTTGATAGGAAGTACAGGACCTCCCAGTCAGATGCTTTCAACATCGGAGCGGCTTTCCCGTATCGCCGCCATCACGCGCCACACTTGCCACCACGCCCTGCTGGAATTCGGGTTTCCGAAACAGGTCGTAGGTAACAATCAGATCGACAACGGCGCCCCGGTTGCTCTTGTTCGGCCCGCTATTGAGATTGACGGCAGAACGGATCATACCAACGCCTCATAGTCGCAAAAGATCGCATGCATACATCTTCTATAGAACATGTGCACAATCGACAATGCAGCCCAAGTGCAAATGCCCCAAAATGACCGACATCCATACCATGGTATTCATTACTGATCAAAAATAGGTCCATCGGACGACTTATTGATCCATCATCGCGGTTTCTGCCTCTAGACGGCGATTATTATTTCACCGTAAGATTTGGCATCAAGGTGCTGATTTCTTCTGATATCTCATAGACACTATCGATGGCGAGGTCCGGCCCATAAGTTTTGCCGGCGTTGGCTGCTCCAGTTTGCAATCGGTCGCGATGATATTGCTTGACCTCATCGGGCAACGGCAATGCACCGGTATCGACCATTCGCAAATAGCCATCGCCATCGCGCGCCGGCATCAAGGCGCTTTTGCATTCTCGGTTCGGTGACCAAGGCACATCCAAAAGCCCCGCTTCCAGCGCCCGCATAGTGCCGACGGCGACGTCACCGTCCCCCGCCTCAAGCACTGTATCGACGATGGCCCGCACTTCGGTTTCCAAGACTTCCTTCTCACGCAAGTATTCAGGTAGATCACGCAAACAGACATTGCGCGCCAGATAAATACCCATGCGGGTGGCGCGAAGCCCTTCGGCGTTCTCTTCCGGTGTCGGAATGCCCATGGCTTCCGCAACGCTTTTGGTCGTGACGCTGACAGCACCTCCGACAGCGCCCGCAAACCCGCCATATACCATCAGGCCAAACGATTGCGCCCGGTCCGTCGGCCAAGCCCCCATCCAATGCAGAGAGGTCACCGACGTAAAAACGTCTTCGTATCCCTTCGCCCTGAGGTACGATTGGGTCAGGTCCTGGCAAACGTCGATGGCAACGGCATCTTGCACAAGGTGCAGACACTGCCCCAGTTCCAAGCCATATTGTTTCACACCTTGCGCCGCCGCCAACAGCGCGTCGGCAATGCAAATGGCGATCGCCACGCATGGCGGAATGTTGGTCCCTGTCAAAAATCCGGGCTGACGCCGATGCAACGCAACGCCCATTTCGCCATACCGCGCCACCAGACGATCAAGATATTGATAATTCCGGATGCCCTCCGCCACCGACGTCTCCTTGGTATAGGAGGTGGTATAGGCGATCCCCGAGCCGAGATACCCCGTGAATCCGCCAGCGTAACAAATCTCGCCCGTCAATCGCGGGAACGACGTGCCGGTGAGCGCAATGACGGGCTTATTCACCGCCGCCGTCAGTTCCCGGATTTTGTCGACACCGGCATTGACCACCGGAAAACCGTTAAGCATGGAGCGACCGCGCTCCTCAGACTCATCCGATCCCCGCTGCGCCTCGGCGAAACGCTCGTTGCGGGTATAGCTGTCCGTGGTCGTCGGCACCACATCGGCGAGGCCCTCCTGATCCAACGTGACCAGTAAATCCTTATGCATATCGAACGTGCCGAAACCGCCGCGCGGCTGCGTCAAACAGCGGCCTTGCGCTACAGCTTCACACATCACCCGAGCCAGGTTTTTGTGTGCCGGCAATTGTCTCAAGTAGTCGGCAGCCTCATCCATATCGACACCCGAACCCGTGGGCCAACGCGCCAGATTCTCACGGCGCATCGCGTCAAACGCATCGTCGGGTATTCGGCCTTCACTGAGCGGTGGTAGCGCCATGGTCGGCAGTTCCCTCAAGTTTCTTCGGCTCACACAAGCTCCGGCGTCCGAGCGCCAGCGCAGCTTCGGGCGCGATATCCACCAACAGGCCGCAAGCATAGAGGCCGTAATCAGCATCTATCATCAAACGCGGATCGCGCGGACACAAGGCCACGGGCGCCCCGCCATGCGCAAGCGCACCTGACAAAACGGCCAGTGGGTCGGCTGTATGCACAAGCACCCCACCTGTGCCAATCACCAGTCCAACCGTCGATAAATCCTTGCCGCGTTGCATGGTCACCGGGCCGGTCGCCGTATAAACGGTTTCCAGCGTGCCGGCATGGCGAGTGACCGAAAGCCGGGTCGCAGCTCGCGCCAGCGCCAGGTCGAACGCCTGCTCTCGGTCAGTGGCCGGCAGCCACTCCACGTCGGCTTCCGTCCGTGCCAGCAAGGCTTCCAGCGCCGGATCATCAAGTCCCGCATCGGCGGCAAACACATCGGCACCAACGGCCTCGACAACATGGCGTGCCGTGTGACGCATGCCCAAATCACCCTCCACCGTCCGCTTGGCATAAGGTTCGGGAAGGCCATGGTAAACCACACCGCTTTCACTGGGTGCACCGTCGCAGGCGGAATGCACATCGGTGGTCGCACCACCGATATCGACAACCAGCAACGGCCCCAAACCGGGCTTATCCCCGACCCCATCAGCCAACAGCTTGGCGCCTTTCAGCACGGCCGCCGGCGTCGGCATCAACACCCCGTCCAACTGTTCTCCCGCCTTGTCGATCCCCTTGGCATGGACGATATGGTTGATAAACACTTGGCGGATGGCTTCGCGCGCCGGCTCGATATTGAGTTCCAAATGCCGAGGCATGACATTTTCGGTGATGATCGTCGATTTACCGGCAAGCCCCAGCATGGCAGCAACCGCGTCGCTCGCCGTGCGGTTGCCGGCGATGACAATGGGGCACGATACCCCACTCTCGGCCAACATCGCTGCGTTGTGCTCAATCACCTTGCGATTACCGCCGTCGGTGCCGCCCGAGAGCAAAATCATATCCGGCGCACTGGCAACAATCGCGGCCACGTCCCCGCCCGTCAGCTCAAACGCGTAGGTTCCCGTTAACTTGGCACCGGCGCCAAGTGCCGCCATGCGCGCAGCCTTGGCAGTCAGTTCCGGCACCAAGCCGACCGTCACCATGCGCAAGCCACCCGCCGCACTGCTTGATGCCAGCCGGTGCTCGAACGTTGGCAACCCACCCATGTCGGCATCAAGTTTCGCTAACGCTGCGCCCAATCCCCGCGTCACATCGGTGGTGACCGTTGATGGCCCTTGCGCGGTGCCGACAACGCTTGCAGCATCCAGGTCAACGGCGCGCAGCTTTGTATAGGTTGAGCCAAAATCGATAAGTAAGGCATGCGGCATGCGATTAGCTCTTTGACTGGCTGGTGCGCCTGGCTGCGATATCTTCGGCCAACGGCCCGGTCACATCTCCGGGGCGCGTGCCGGGCGGAAATACGCGATCGAATCCCATATCGACAAATCGCTGCTCAACGCTTTCCCAGGGCTGATCGCCGACCACCAAATACCCACCCGCATAAAGCAAGATATCGTCCAAACCGGCTTCGGTGCAGAGATCGCGAAATCCTCGGCAATCGAGTTCGCCCTGGCCGTACAACGAAGATACCAAGATGGCATCGGCGGCGGTCTCGATGGCGGCGTCGACAAACTCGCTTGCCGGCGTTAACGCACCCAGCGCCACGACGCTGAAGCCGGCCTCTTCCAAGGCGCGAGAGAGTATCCGATTACCGACAATGTGCGTGTCGGAACCAATCACACCGGTGACCAAAGTCCCCTTATTTGTATCATTCATGCCGATTGTATTCCCGCGTCTCCTGGGTATGGGCGGCAATGGCATCCCGGTCCGGCACCACCTCGCCATCAGCTTCCAACACCAACTCACCGCTGTCCAGGCGCATGGGCACCTCAAACAGCCGTTGGACAGGTTTCAAAAAGCCATTCATTTCGCCGGCGTTATCGACCATCTCGGCGCCCACGCAGGCCTCCATCCAGCACCCGATGTCGCCGGCGACGCCGTTTCCCAATACGGGCTGCATGCCGCGCGAGCGGATATGGCCAATCCCCGATGCCAAAGCATCAAGCCCGCCAGCCTTCATGAGTTTGAGTTTGATGATATCGGCGCACTTCAGATCGGCGGCACGGTCCACGTCGTCCAGACCATAGATCGATTCGTCGAGCATAAACGGCACGCCGTTTCCGCGCGCCACCTGCGCAACCGCAACAGCCGCCTCCCAATCTCCCGCCGAGCAGGGTTGTTCCACCAACTCAATACCGGTCGGGTCAATGCCCCCAACAAACGTGGCCCCTTCGGCTTGGGTATAGCCTTGATTGGCATCGACCCGCAGCGCCACGCGCGCCGCCGTTCGGTCTTGAATAAACTCCAGGCGTTTCATGTCAGCGGCCAGATCAAACCCCACCTTGATCTTCAGCGTCGCGTATCCGTCGGCAATGCGAGCTTCAATTTCATCGGTCAATGCGCCGGTTTCCGTCGCATTGATTATTGCCAACAACGGCGTTCGCCGCTCATTGTCGGTGGCTAATACCGGGTGGCGGGTGGCCATTTCCATGGCCGTCACGAACGCCGTCGTGGTAAATGGGGCATCCGCATGACAGCGCATGGCGGCGGATTTGGTGTCACTAAAGTCACGGCCAACCACCTTGGCGGCAATGTCATTCGCCGTCACCCAAGCTTGAGCAATGGTCTCTTCCGTATAACCGGTCAGCACCGTGGCCTCGCCCCAGCCCGTCTCCCCATTTCCCAACACCGCCTCGACCAAGACCATGTCGAACGCCTCAACCGGACCGAACGCCAATTTGTACGGTATCGTGAGCGGAACTTGCACACGATACAGCATGAGGCGGTCGATCTGGGGGTCATCGGTCATGGCCGAAAGTTTAGGGCATCTTCGTGTCCATTGCAGCCCCAATGACGAGCCGTTCGTTCCTCGCCAGAATTCCTGGTTTGCCTCGCCAGAATTCCTAGTTTGCGCTATCGTTGGACGATGAGCAAAGCCTTCACCAAGGAATCCGAGGCCGAAGATCTCGACATCGAAGAGGCCGACAGCCTGCCGGCGGGGTTCAAGAATTACATCACGCCTGTGGGCTTGGCGCGCATGCATGCGGAGCTTAAACACCTGCGGAGTGTGGAGCGGCCGAAGGTCGTGGAGACCGTGTCTTGGGCGGCGGGCAATGGCGATCGCTCGGAAAACGGCGACTATATCTACGGCAAGAAACGCCTGCGCGAGATCGACCGTCGCATGCGGTTCTTGATGAAGCGGCTGGAAATCGCTGAGGTCGTCGATCAAACGCTGCAGAAGAACCGAGATCAGGTATTTTTCGGTGCCAGTGTGACCTACGCCAACGAGAACGATGACGAAAAAACGGTGCGGATTGTCGGCGTCGATGAGGCAAGGTTCGACGAAGGTGAGGTCAGTTGGGTGTCGCCGATCGCACGGGCATTGATGAAAGCCTGGGAAGGCGACGTCGTGACCATCCGCACGCCAAACGGCCCCGAAGAGATCGAGGTCGTCAAGATTTCATACGAATGATGCGGGTCTAACCCCGGACCCGTTCGACGGCTTTTTGCCATCCAGCATAGAGCTGTTCGCGGTCTTCTGCCGCCATCGCCGGTTCGAAATCCCGATCGGATCGCCAGCGCGTAGAAACATCGTCAAGGGACGAGAATACGCCCGCACCCAATGCCGCCAAGTTGGCGACCCCTAGCGCCGTGGTCTCTGTCATGGCCGGTCGCTCGACGCGCAAATCCAAAATATCTGCCAAGAACTGCATCAGCCAATCATTCTCCGCCATGCCCCCATCGACGCGCACGGTATCCAGAACAACGCCATCGGCGGCTTTCGCCTGAAACAGATCAAGGGTTTGGAAGCAGACCGCTTCCAATGCCGCACGGACGATATGTGATACGCCGGTGTCGCGCGACAGGCCAACAATAGCGCCGCGCGCGTCGGCGTCCCAATAAGGCGCGCCGAGCCCCGTGAAGGCTGGCACCATATACACACCTTCCGTTCCGGCAACGGCGCGCGCGTGATCTTCCGATTGCGGGGATTGGTCAATCAATCCCAATCCATCACGCAACCATTGAATGGCCGCGCCTGCAACGAAGATACTGCCCTCCAGGGCGTAGGTCGTCTTGCCGTTCAGGCGATAGGCAACGGTAGTCAACAGACGGTTGTCGGACGGCACCGCCTTACCTCCCGTATTCAACATGGAGAAGCCCCCCGTGCCGTATGTGCTTTTGACCATGCCCGGATGAAGGCAGGCCTGCCCCACGAGCGCCGCATGCTGATCGCCGGCAATACCAGTGATCGGGATGGCGCGACCGAACAGCGCCGGATCACAGACGCCGAATTCTCCGGCACAATCGTGCACCTCGGGCAAGAGCGCTCGCGGCACCTGGAAAATCTCCAACAGAGAGTCGTTCCAAACCTGGGCATGAATATCGAACAACTGGGTCCGCGCCGCATTCGTGGCATCCGAGGCATGGACCTTTCCGCCGGTTAACCGCCAGAGCAAAAAGCTATCGATGGTGCCGAACGCCAAGCGCCCGGCCTCGGCTGCGGCCCGCGCACCTTGTACGTTGTCCAACAGCCAACTGATCTTGGTGGCCGAGAAATACGGGTCGACCACCAGCCCGGTGCGGGCCGCAATCTCTGCCTCAAGCCCACGTTCGCGGATGGAGCGGCACATGCTAGCGGTGCGCCGGTCTTGCCAGACAATGGCATTGTGGATCGGCGCGCCGGTGTCACGGTCCCATATGACAGCGGTTTCGCGCTGGTTGGTGATGCCCATAGCCGTAACGGTTTCGGGGCCGATTTGTTCAATCACCGTGGCGCAAACTTCGACAGTGGCGCGCCAAATCTCTTCTGCGTTGTGCTCGACCCAACCGTCTTGTGGATAGATTTGTGGCAGTTCGTGTTGCGCTTGAACCAACACCTGGCCCGCAGCATCAAATACCATAGCGCGCGTTGAGGTCGTGCCTTGGTCGATAGCGAGAATCCGCGCATCAGCGTTCACGGCACACATTCCGGATAATCTGAAAATACCGCTTCCACACCCCAATGGAACAAACGCCCCGCCGTTTCGCCATCGTTGACCGTATAACAACGCACCGGCAACCCGACCGCGTTAATGTCGGCGACATCGTGGCGTTTGATGTACTTAACGCCACAATGGACGGCCTGGGCCCCAACGGTTTGCACCTGGGCGTGCCAATCGGATGGCAAACGCCCGAACAGCATCGCGCGCTCGAATTCCGGCGCGACATCAGCAAAAGCCGAAAGCGATGCCGGCGTAAAGCTCGAGATCACGGGCGCGGGCAGGCCCGGTCCCCAGAGGTCTGAAAACACCTCGGCGACCACCCGGCCTGTTTCATCTTCTTGGCGTGGGCTTGGCTTCAGTTCCAAATTCAGCCCCATGCCAAGCTCGGCCAACAGCCCGACCAATTCTGCCAGGGTCGGAATATGCGCACCGGCGAACTCGGCGCCGAACCATCGCCCGGCATCAAGCCGCTCCAGTTCCGCCAATGAAGCCTCGGCGGCTAGGCCGCTGCCGTTGGTGGTGCGCTCCAGGCGGTCATCGTGCATCAGTATCGGCACGCCGTCGCTCGACAATTTGACATCCACTTCGACCCAACGCGCGCCCAGATCGAAAGCTTTTTGAATGGAAACAAGGGTATTTTCCGGTGCGTGACCGGCAGCACCGCGGTGGCCAATCACACGAGGGACTTCGGTCACAACCATGTTATTTGCCCCCACCGTGCGCGGAAAACCGGTTGCGCGAGACAATATAAATCTTCAACTTAAAACCACCCTGATGAACCTGGCACAAAGGTAACAACATGTCTGATGAAGATCTGAAGCGCATGGCCTTGGAGTATCATCGCCTGCCGGTGCCCGGCAAGCTTTCCATCGCACCGACCAAGCCACTGGCCAACCAGCGTGACTTGGCGCTCGCCTATTCGCCGGGCGTAGCCGCAGCCTGCGAAGCCATCGTCGATGATCCGGCCGAGGCCGCCAACCTGACGGCGCGCCAAAACCTAGTCGCCGTCATAACCAACGGCACAGCCGTGCTGGGCCTTGGTGCCATCGGGCCGCTGGCATCAAAGCCGGTCATGGAAGGCAAGGCGGTATTGTTCAAGAAGTTCGCTGCCATTGATGTGTTCGATATCGAGTTGGACGAACTCGATCCCGACAAGATTGTCGATATCGTTTGCGCCCTGGAGCCGACATTCGGCGCCATCAACTTGGAAGATATCAAAGCGCCGGAATGCTTCGTCATTGAACAGAAATGCCGCGAACGCATGAACATCCCGGTGTTCCACGACGACCAACACGGCACTGCCATCGTCACCGCTGCGGCATTCCTCAACGGGCTGCGCGTCACCGGCAAGGCGTTGGCCGATATCAAACTGGTCTCCACCGGCGGCGGCGCGGCCGGCATTGCGTGCTTGAACCTGCTGGTGTCCATGGGTGTGAAACGTGAAAATATCTGGCTGGTCGATCATCTGGGCCTCATCTATGAGGGCCGCACCGAAGAGATGAACCCGCACAAGGCATCATTCGCCCAAGATACCGACGCCCGCACGCTGGCCGATGTGATTGTTGACGCCGATGCCTTTTTGGGGCTGTCGGCGGGCGGCATCCTGACCGGCGACATGGTGAGAACCATGTCCGCCAAGCCGTTGATCCTGGCTCTCGCCAATCCAACACCTGAGATCAACCCCGACGACGCCAAGGCCGCCAACCCGAACGCCGTCATCGCGACCGGACGCTCGGATTACCCCAACCAGGTCAACAACGTGCTGTGTTTTCCGTTCATCTTCCGGGGCGCTTTGGATGTCGGTGCGACAACCATCAACGAGGAAATGAAGCTTGCCGCGGTCAAGGCAATCGCTGATCTGGCCATGGTTGAAAGTTCCGAGGTGGTGGCCAACGCTTACCGAGGCGAAGCCCTTAAATTCGGGCCTGAATACTTGATCCCAAAACCGTTCGACTTGAGACTGATGGTCGAGGTCGCCTCGGCGGTCGCCCAGGCCGCCATGGATTCAGGCGTCGCAACCAAACCGCTCAAAGATATGGACGTTTACCGCGAGAAGCTCAATCGGTTCGTGTTCCGATCCGGGATGTTGATGAAACCGGTGTTCGAGCGCGCAAAGCGCGACAAACGGCGACTGGTTTATGCCGAAGGCGAAGACGATCGCGTGCTGCGCGCCGTGCAGGTGGTGGTGGATGAAGGCACCGCCGATCCCATATTGGTGGGCCGCCCCGAAGTCATCGCACGGCGGATCGAACGGCTTGGGCTGCGCCTCGCGGATGGGCGCGACTTCTCGATCACCAATCCGGAAAGCGATCCCCGTTACGAGGAGTATTGGACGCTCTACCACGAGATCATGCAGCGCCACGGCGTATCTCCGGATCTGGCGCGCACCATCGTGCGCACCAACACCACCGTCATTGCCTCGTTGATGGTCCAGCGGGGCGAGGCAGACGCCATGATCTGTGGCACTTATGGCCAGTACAACTGGCACCTCAAACACATTATCGATGTCATCGGCAAAGCAAAGAACGTGTGCGACGTATCAGCACTCAGCGGCCTGATCGTCAACAAAGGCACCTATTTCATGTGCGACACCCAGGTCACCCTCGACCCCAGTTCCGAGGAGATTGTCGAGATGACGCGCCTGGGCGCCGAGGCCATCCGGCGCTTCGGCACAGAGCCAAAGGTGGCACTGATCTCGCATTCGAATTTCGGCAATGCGGATACACCGAGTGCGCTGAAAATGCGCCAAGCTGTGGAGCTTCTGCGCGAACGTGAGCCCGACCTGGAGGTGGAAGGAGAAATGCATCCGGACGCCGCCCTGGATTCGAACTATAGGGGATTTATTTTTCCCAATTCGCGCCTGCAAGGGCCGGCCAACTTCCTGGTATTTCCGTCACTGGACGCCGCCAACAGTGCCTTCAACTTACTGAAATCTGCGGGTGACGGCTTGGCGATCGGTCCGTTCTTGTTGGGCGCCGCGAAACCGGCGCATATCCTGACCCCGTCGGTGTCGGCCAGAGGCTTGGTCAACATGAGCGCGCTGGCGGTGGTCGATGCCCAGTCGCGTGAAGAGCAGGGCCGTCTGATCTAGCATTGCGATCTAACCTCGCGACCTAACACTGAGACCGCCTAGGCAATTCCTACCGCGTCATAGGAAATCAGCTCACCAGCAGGTCGTCCATATCCACCAGCCGTGTGTCTTCAAGCGACAGGTCGTCGCCAAGCGTTTCCAGGCAACGATAACCATCGCCAAGGGTTTGATGAAGTGCGGCTTTGAATAGGTCTTCCGCGCCATCCATAACCGCGAGGTCATCGGTAAAAGCGTAGGGGTTTTCGTGCATCAACATGATTTTCTCCGTTCCAGGTCAACTTGGTATGTTGACTTACCCATAGCTAAAGCAAACATCATGCCAATAACCCGAAAATGAAATACGTGAATAACGGTGATCGAAGGCGCCGCCCCCCGAAATCTGCTAACGCACCACTCTTCATCCACTACCCGTGTTGCAAAGATAGTTCTGGTGGCCGCGATTGGCATCGTTTAGGCTGCCGATTCGATAGGATTACGCATCGCGTTTAGCTACCCATCGACGGTGGCGAACGTGCAGGAAGAGTGTTTGTGGGGCAAAAAGAAGCGCAATCGAGAATGACTGTTCGCTTATCTGATATTTTTGCCGGGTTGATGGCGCTTTCCATCGTATCCACCCCGGCCTTGTCGCAGGCCCAATCCCTGCAAGACACCTTGACCGCGCTGGTCAAGACCCACAAGCGCATGCTCGCCGCCAATGCCGACGTCCGGGCAGCGAACCAGCAGCTTGAGGTCACCTGGGGCGATTGGTACCCGAACCTCTCCGTTACCGCGAACATCGGCCACGAAAAACAGGAAAAACCGACGGGTTCCGACGACACCGCCATGGTGCCGCGCAACGTCGAGACCACGATCACGCAAAAGGTCTGGGATTTCGGCTCCACCAATTCGGCCATCCGGTCATCGCGACTGGCACTCAGGCAGTCCCACGAAAACCGCGATGAAGCCAAACAAGCGTTGTTGCTGGAAGGCCTGTCGGCCTATCTCAACGTCGTACGCAGCAACAAGCTCGTGAGTTTTTCTTCGGGCGCCGTCGACAACATTAAACGCCAAGCGGAATTGGAAGACGCCCGCGTGCAACGCGGCTCGGGATTTTCAACCGATGTTTTGCAAGCGAAAACGCAACTGGCCGGCGCCCAGGCCCGCCTGATCCAGGCACAGGGCACACGCAAGACAACCATCAACCGTTACCGCGCTGTATTCGGCAGCCCGCCGGCGGATATCGAAAAGATGAGTGACCCGCGGCTACCGCTGGAATTGCTGCCGAAATCTCTTGATGAGGCGCTTCAGAATTCGATCAAAAACAACCCGCAACTGAAGGCCGCCCGCACCGGCGCCCAGGTGGCGCGTGAATCGGTCATCAAAACCCGCGTTGATCAGTTCCTGCCGAGTTTCGAGCTCAGCGCAGAACAAAAGGTCAAAGAAGACAATGGCGGCACGGTGGGCTCACAGCAAGAACGCCTGATCAAGCTGGAAGCCACCTACGATCTGAATTTGGGTCTGACGGCCATCAACACGCTCAAGGCATCCCAACAAGGTCATGTGGCCACCGTAAACCGTTTCGGCGACACCCGCGACCAGACGGAAGAGCAGACCCGCAACGCATGGGACAATTTACAGACGGCGCAAACCAACGCCGTCCTGCTGCACAACCAAGCCGACATCGCGGCCGAGTTCCTGGAACTGGCGCGGCGCGAGCGGCAATTGGGTAATCGCTCGCTGATCGACGTATTGGCTGGCGAAACGGCGCTCATCAACGCGTCCTCAGACGCCGCCTCGGCAGATACGGACGTGGCCATTGCCGTGTTCACATTGCTCACGGTGATGGGCCAATTGGATCCGCGCATTCTTCAGTAACACCCTAAATTCCGAACGGCTAAGTATGATGTTCGTCACAGACTCGTCAGCTTTCACCCGTTATAATAAGAGCCTGATTTGGGTGAAAAGGTGAACCATGGACGGCAGTCACATTCCGGTCCAGGCGGATAACGGCGACATTGAACTCGCGCAAGCGGCTGCTCAGGAAGCTGTCGGTCGTGTCGATACCATCAAAGGCAACGTTTTCATCACCCGGATCGATGGCACCAAGGTCAAGGGCGAAAGCGGCCAGGACATTTTTCAAGGCGATGTGGTCGAGACCGATGCCAACGGTGCGGTGGGTATTGTATTCGCCGACGATTCCACATTTTCCTTGGCCGAGGCCGGTCAAATGACCATCGATGAGATGGTCTACGATCCCGGCGGCCAAGAAGGCAGCGCCGCACTTTCGGTCGCGCAGGGCGTCTTTACCTTCGTCTCAGGCGAGATTGCGAAAACCGCCGTCAATGCCATGGTTGTCAACACACCGACCGCCACCATCGGCATTCGCGGCACATCCGGCGGCGGTAAATCTTCACCGACCAAGGGCGATACGTTCTCGCTGTTTGAGGATGCCGGCGGCACCACTGGCGAAATGACGATTTCCACTCAGGTGGGCTCGGCAACACTAAGCACGCCCAACCAGACAACCCGCATCGTTTCCAAATTCGCGCTGCCGTCGAAACCGGTGATCATGCCGGCTTCGGCCGTGAACCAATTTTATGGGTCGGCCATTGCCGCTGCGCCGCCGCCGCCCACTGGCAACCAAAATCAGCAAGGCGGTGACAACCAAGGCGAAGGTGGCGAACAAGGCCAGGCACAAGGCGAGGGCGGCGCGCAAACTGCCGAGGGCGAAGCAGAGCAAGGTGCCGAAGGCGAAGCCGGCGCCCAGGCCGAACAACAATTGGAAGGCCAAGCCCAGTTGGAAGGCGGCCCGCCGGTGGAAGGCGAAGGCTTGCCGGTAGAAGGACCCGAAGGCGATAATATCGAAGCCGCAGCACGGCTGGCTGCGGACCAAGCGGTCGAACAAGCACTCGCCGGTGGTGGCGATGTCGGCGATCTTGCCCAAGTGGCGGGTGAAGCGGCGCTGTCAGCGGCCATTGCCGAAGCACGCGCCAACGGAATTTCCGATGCAGAGATTCAAGCCGGCTCGGGGGCTTTCCAAGATGCCTTGGCCGGCGGTGGCAGCTTGGACGATGCTTTTGACGCAGCCATGTCCGCTGGCGAAGCCGCCGGTGTGCAGGCCGCCGTGCAATTTGATCAAGCCATTCAACAAGCCCAACAGCAAGGCGCGTTCGGCCCCGGTGGCCCCGGTGGCCCCGGCCCCATCGGCGGCGGCCCCGGCCCCTTTGGACAGGCTCCCGGTCAAAGTGGAAGTGGCGACGGTGGTGGTGATAGCGGCAACCAAGGCGGTGGCAATTTTGGCGGTGACATCTTCGGAGGTGATATTTTCGGCGGAGATATCTTTGGCGGCGACATTTTCGGAGATCCATTTGGAGATCCATTTGGAGACCCGTTCGGAGATCCGTTCTTCGATCCGATTCATGCCGGAGACGAGTTTTTCGACCCGTTCGCATCAGATAATTTCATCGACGAATTCGGTGATCCGTTTTTCGACCCGCCGGACGAAAACATCTCATCCGTTGCCGACGATGACGTAATTTTCGGCGAGACGTTCTACAACACCTCAGAAGACGATACGTTTTCCGGCAATACGGAAAACACCGAATACGTATACGACCAAACCAATGACGGCACGGTTTCGGCGTCGGGTGGGGGCGTCTTTGGACTGTCGTCGCCTTATGACCAAGATATCATCACCGATGCTGGCGGTGACGCCGACCGCCTGACCTTCGAGAGCCTGGACAGCGTCGGCATCAAGATGAATGTCTCATCAACAGCCGGGTTCATGGACTTCCATATCTACAGCGAGTTCGCCAATACTTCGAGCCTATCGACGGTCCTCACCTATATTCAAATCGACGACAGCGTTGAAGACATCCAAGGTTCTGTCGATGCATTAGCCAACCTTGATTCCGGCATCATCGTGAAGAACGCCATGGACCTCACCGGCTCTGAAACGGCGTATATCATCGCCGGCAGCACCTCCGACGACACCATGACGATTTCAGACACCAATGCCGTCGGTGCGCTGGTGTTCGGCAAGGGCGGCAACGACACCTTGACCGGCAACACAACCGATCAGGTGATGTATGGCGGCGCGGGTGATGACACGCTGGATGGCAAAGGCAGCGCCAGTGGCGGCGACTCGATTTACGGCGGCATTGGCAATGACACATTCGAAGTCACGGTCGCAACCGGATCGAATGCTTTTGACGGTGGTGACGGTACCGACACCTTGGACTATTCCGGTCTCGGCTCAGCCGTAACCTTTGCCGTTGGCGCGTCGGAAATCGCTG